>CAYMRO010000329.1:0-1503 GCA_964392875.1 uncultured Demequinaceae bacterium | reverse complement strand
CCTTCCGCATCTTCGCCGGGATACGGAGCTTCAAGATCCAGTCCATCAAGCAAGCCACGCAATTGGGTGAGCGACTCGACCAACCCGAGCGAGCGTCGGGCCTCTCCACCCACGGGATAACCCTTGAAGTACCAGGCAATATGCTTACGAATCTCCCGCATGGCCTTTTGCTCATCACCGCCAAAGTGATGCACCATGAGTTCGCCGTGGCGATACAGCGTGTCCGCCACAAAGCGCAGGTCAGGACGCGCACGCTCGGGGCGGCCCTCGAACGCCGCCTGGAGATCCGCAAAGAGCCACGGCCGTCCCTGGCAACCGCGGCCAACGACCACTCCGTCGCAGCCCGTGCGCTCCACCATCGTCACGGCGTCCTCGGCCGACCAAATGTCACCGTTGCCGAGCACCGGAATGGTGCGCACCGCCTCCTTGAGGCGCGCGATTGCGTCCCAATCCGCGTTGCCTGAGTAGTAATCCGCGGCGGTGCGGGCGTGCAGCGCCACGGCGGCGGCGCCCTCGCGCTCAGCCATGAGCCCCGCGTCCAAGTAGGTGAGGTGATCGTCGTCAATGCCCTTACGCATCTTGACCGTCACGGGGATGTCAAACCGCGAGGCCTCGCGCACAGCGGCGCGCACGATGTCGCGAAAGAGATCCCGCTTCCACGGCAGCACCGCTCCCCCGCCCTTTCGCGTCACCTTGGGCACCGGGCAGCCAAAGTTCATGTCGATGTGGTCCGCGCGGTCCTCCTCGACGAGCATTTTGACGGCGGCGCCGATGGTCGCGGGGTCCACGCCGTAGACCTGCACGCTGCGAGGGGTCTCGTCGGGATCGTGAGCGATGATCCGCATGGACTCCGGGGTGCGCTCCACAAGCGCGCGCGACGTCACCATTTCGGCAACATAGAGGCCGCCGCCGTGCTCTCGGCACAGTCGCCGGAACGCGGCATTGGTGATGCCGGCCATGGGAGCGAGCACCACGGGAGTTTCCACGCGCAGCGGCCCAATATTGAGCGCCGGCAAGAGGGCCGACGCTGTGGCAACTGAGGTGGTCATGCTCACCATTGTCTCAGGCGGCACGCCGCCCAAGGCTTACGCCCCGATGAGCCGCTCTGCGAGGTAGCCCTTGACCTGCGACAGCGCCACCCGATCTTGAGCCATCGTGTCGCGATCACGGATCGTCACCGCCTGGTCATCGACGGTCTCGAAGTCGATCGTGATGCAATACGGCGTGCCGATCTCGTCTTGGCGACGGTAGCGCTTGCCGATTGCCTGAGTGACGTCGTAATCGACGTTCCAGAACTGGCGCAACTCTTTGGCGAGGTTCTCCGAGGTGGGAAGCAGAGCGTCGGATTTGCTGAGCGGCAGCACCCCGGCCTTGACCGGCGCCAAGCGGTGATCGAGGCGGCGCACCGTGCGCTTGTCCACGCCGCCCGTGGTGTTGGGCGCCTCGTCTTCCTCGTAGGACTCCACGAGGAATGCCATGAGCGAGCGCGTGAGGCCGGCTGCA
>CAYMRO010000328.1:0-1507 GCA_964392875.1 uncultured Demequinaceae bacterium | reverse complement strand
GGCACAAATGCGCACGCACGTGGCGGCGACGCTCGCGTTTGTAGTGGCCGCAAGCGTTGTTGGCATGGCGGCGTCAACGGCCGCGACGGCGTCCGCCGGTCAGGAGCGCGCCTCGTGGGAGGCGATTGGTGGGGACGTACTGGTCTTGGCCGGATTCTCTGGGCCGCTGCCGGGCGCTGTGACGGACGTTTCCGGGGACGACCTGGTGTTCGCATGGGTCAACGACGTGGCGAGCATCGAGGACGACGCGGGCGACCATGCCGTGCGGTTGGTTGCGGTGGACGCGGCGGCCATGGCGGCTCTGGCGTCCAAGGTGCCGGGGGCCGATGCCGGCCCCTGGGAGAAGTTGGCGGCCTCCCCTGGTACTGGAGGCAGCGTCGGCGCTCTGTTGGCTGGCGACGCTCAGGTGCGCGGTGACGGTACCTTGCTGTGGGAAAAGACAAACGTGCCGGTGACGACGTTGGGGCGGCTTCGCGAGGTGCCGGGCGGTTTGCCCGACGCTCCTGGGACGGTTTTCGTTGACCGTTCCGCGCTGGAGGCGGTTGCGGGTACTGCGTTGCCGGCCACGGCGGCGTGGGCATTTGGGGCTGACTCAGCGGCTGCGCTCGCGGAGGCGGCGGCCGGCTCCGATGCGACAGTCTCGCTCCGCTCCGAGTATTTGGATGCCGCTCACACGGCGCCCGTGACGGCGGGGCTCGCGGCGCTGTTTGTGGGTGCCGCGTTGGTTGCTGTCTTGTTTGCAGGGCTGGGAGTGGCGCTGCTGGTGGCGGCTGGTGCGCGTGAACGCGAGGGCGACATGGGACGGCTGCGAGTGGTGGGCTTCCCGCGCAAGACTGTGTCCCGAGTGGCGCGCGCGCAGGTGGCGGTGCCCGTGGTGGTCGCGAGCGCGGTGGGTGTTGGAGCTGGGTACTTGCTCATGTTTGCGCTGGTAGATCCGCTCAACCTGTCCGCGGTTACTGGCGAGGCGAACGCGCCCGCGGTGGTGATCGCGTGGTGGGCCGCGCTAGTGCCGCTGGTGCTGGGTGTGTTCGCGTGGATCGCGGTGGGCGTGGCAGTAAGGCTGGGGCGCCCGCTCAAGCTAGGCGAGGTCATGCGGGCTGGGTGAGGCTCCGCGTCTACGGAAACGATGTTCTCGCGGGGAAGAGGTCAAGGGCGCCGCCTTCCCTGCACTCGCCCGTGACGTAGTCGTCCCTCAGGTGGGGGTAAACCTCTGCGAAGTAACGTGCCTGAAGGGCGCGGGCTTGCTGCTCCGTAGCGCCCAACTTCATCGCGACCAGGTAGTTCAACTGCGCGGCGCGGCACTCTGCGTCAGACTCCGTCCAGTGGCCATTCACGTGCATGGTCTCGTGCGCAATGAGGTGCACGGCGCGAATCTGATCCAGAGAAGGGTTGCTCTTGGAACCCGACGCATAGGACGCGAGCGCCCTGCACGACTCGTTGTCGTAAAACGCCACATCCGAGTTGTTCTGATAGACGTACCCGTCGTAGGTGCCCAGGTTGAAGAGCG
>CAYMRO010000327.1:0-1509 GCA_964392875.1 uncultured Demequinaceae bacterium | reverse complement strand
CGTTGCACGCAATCGACGAGGCACTGCGGTGGGACGCGATCACGTGGGACGCGCATGTGTACGTTTTCAGGTCTCGTGAAATGGGGCGGGCGCACATGCTCGATCTACGCGCTGAGATGCTCGACTCGCTTGGCCGGGCGCCGGAGGCGGTGGAAGCTCGTATAGACGGGATCTTGACCGCGTTGAGCGACCCGGATGCTGGGAATGACGAGGTGTCACGGGTCGCGGCTCGGTTCGCGCTGGAAGCGGCGTGGGGGTTCGCCGAACGGTGAGTGCAGGGTGGCGCGCGGCGTGGAATCAAATTCGAGATTGGGCCTGGGCGCGCTTGGTACGCCTATGGAAAGCAAGTAGCGTCTACTTAAGGATTCCCACCTGCGCCGAGTCAGAGGTTTTCGTCGCTCGGAGGGCCCGCGGACGTCCCCCGAGCCAGGTGCATCCACAGGGCGGCATCGAGGAACCGCAAGTCTGAGTCGTCCACTTTGATCGGGGCGTGGTTGCGATCGGCATCCGCTTGCATTCGTGTGCGCGCTTCGCGCATGGCCGCGATGACGCTGGCTTCTTTCAGGAGCGCGCGTATGACTTGCCAATACACGCTCGAGCGCGCGAGGGCCGCGGCACCCAAACCAGCACCGACCACGTTGTCTCGTACCGGGATTAGGTAGGGGCGCTTGCGGGCACAGAGCTTGGATGCCGTCACCCACGGTCCTTTGCCTGCTGTTCCAACTCGGATTGCCGCGAGCACTTCTTCGTGGAGTTTCCACGCGGCGAGCAAGTCCGCGCCGGATGAACTTGCCAGGCTCACGTCGTGTGGCACGGCCCGTAGCGCTTCGAGAACGCGCGCGCGAGCCTCACCCTCGTCGAGAAGTTGGCGAGTCCCATGCGGACCGATCGTTACCGACAGCATTGTTACGGCGTGAAGGTCGTCCGCAGCGACGTCGAACGGATCATTGCGACCAAGCGTGGCGAAACTCGCGCCTGCATAATTGCCGCTGAGCGTGTAGTAGAGGCCATGTCTTCCGGACGAGGGCACGTCTAGTGCCTCAAGCGCGAGCGAAAGTGCTCCAGTCATGTCGATGTCGTCGCCGCGCGCCCAATCCGCTGGCAAATCGAGGTTCTCGGGCATGTAATCCTCCTGGGACGCTGGGAGTCTTTGCGTCGCTAACTGTAGCGACGCGGTGCCTGAGCAAGGAAGGTGTTATGACCCCGCCGGCACATTGCAGCAGTCGTGTCAGTGGCGAGAACTATGGTCACGGTGTGCTCACCGCTCTCGACAATCGGTATGGTCCCGATCCGCGCCGCGACGATATCGAGGCCGCATGGGAGCTGAGTACCGGGGCCTCCTATGCCGGTCAGTTTGGCCTGTACTGGCGGGCGCTCCAGGAACTTACGAAAGCGCAGGATCTTCTGAGAGGCGCCAACGACCAGGAGGCAGCGGACCTGCATGCCCGGGACACCTTGGTGTATGTCCTTTTGTTTTTTGTAGATACCGTGCTGGCGGCGAAGTCTCCC
>CAYMRO010000326.1:0-1511 GCA_964392875.1 uncultured Demequinaceae bacterium | reverse complement strand
TGTTCTGGCGGCTCAACAAGAGCCCGAGGGGACGTGTCTTGCGCGGCATTCGCGAAGACGAGGACGCCGTGCGGTCGCTCGGCAAGAACGTCTACAGCTTCAAGATGCAGGCGCTCGTCATAGGTGGCGTGATCACCGCATTGGCCGGCATCGTCTGGGCACACGGCAACGCGATCTCACCAGACTCGATGGGCCGCACAACGACCTTCTGGATATGGACCATGCTGCTGCTCGGCGGAGCGGCAACGGTATTCGGACCCATCCTTGGCACCGCCCTATTCTGGGCGCTCTACGTTGCTATCAAGCAGCTCGCCCCGATTGTGCTGCCCAACCTGGCGTCCACGCAGATCGAGCCGCTCGCGCTCGCCGCCGTGGGGTTTGGACTCATCCTGCTCATCGTGTTCCGTCCGCAAGGAATCCTTGGCGACAAGAGGGAGATCGCGCTCAATGGCTAAGTCAGACCTCTTCAGCGGTGTCGAGCCCGTCCCGGGTTCAACCAAACCAGATCCCATCCTCATAGCCGATGGTGTGATGCGCACGTTCGGCGGCCTCGTTGCCGTCCACGTGGATCACTTCGAGGCCCAGCGTCACGCCATTACGGCGCTCATTGGCCCCAACGGTGCTGGAAAGTCCACGTTCTTCAATCTGCTGACGGGTTTCGACATGGCCCAGGAGGGCAGCGGCGTCTTCGACGGCCGCCCCTTGAAGGGCATGAGCTCCGCCCAGGTGGCGCGCGCTGGCATGGTCCGCACCTTCCAGCTGACCAAGGCCCTGAGCCGCATGACCGTCATCGAGAACATGCGGCTTGGCGCTCAAGAGCAGGGCGGCGAGAATTTCGCTCGCGCGCTCCTGTCGCCGCTGTGGCTCAAGCGCGAGAAGGAGATCACGGAGCAGGCCGAGGAGCTGCTGCAACGGTTCAAACTCATCGAGAAGCGAGACGACTACGCAGGCTCCCTCTCAGGCGGCCAACGCAAGCTCCTGGAAATGGCCCGCGCGCTCATGTCCAAGCCCACCATGATCATGCTTGACGAGCCCATGGCAGGCGTCAACCCCGCGCTCACTGAGTCGCTCCTCGATCACATCGTGGCACTGCGCGACGAGGGCGTCACGGTGCTCTTCGTGGAGCACGACATGCACATGGTTCGCAGAATCTCTGACTGGGTGGTGGTCATGGCAGAGGGCCGCATCATCGCCGAGGGAGATCCGCACGAGGTCATGAGAAACCAGGCAGTGCAGGACGCCTATCTTGGCTCCCACCACGACACCGACCTGTTTGAGGAGCGCTCGTGATCGAGACCGACGTCATCATCTCCGCCGACGACCTTTACGCCGGCTATACGCCCGGTGTGAACATCCTCAATGGCTGTTCCATGGAGGTGCGCAAGGGCGAACTCATCGGCATCATCGGGCCAAACGGAGCGGGCAAGTCCACGTTCCTCAAGGCCCTCTTTGGGCTAGTCCCCGTCCGCACCGGCATCGTCACGTTTGACGGCGAAGACGTCACCAACATG
>CAYMRO010000325.1:0-1533 GCA_964392875.1 uncultured Demequinaceae bacterium | reverse complement strand
GCAGCAACTACGTTGGCCGTCTGTGCAACGAACGAGTCACAGTTCGCCTTCCACAGCGCTGCGTCCACGCCTTTAGCGTGGGCACCGGCACCTTCGACGACCGTGGCACCGGACCCGCCAAGTGCCGTTGCCGCGGTGCTACCAAGTAACCCAGCGAGGGCGGCTGCGCCAACCACGGCAGCTACGCGCAAGCGGGTCTTGTTGGGACCATTCATGCTGATTTCCTCCCACTGGCACACACTCGCGCGTATTTCACGTCGTTGTGCGCACCTGACTCGACCGTACTAGGTGAAACGGACAAATGCGACCTGACCGCGCAACTTAGCCACAGCGTCGGGCCGAAACCCGCCAGCAAAGTAAGCCCTGTAAAATGCGTGGATGTTGCATCATGCGCCCCTCATCACGACCATCGCGGTGGCGCTGGTAACGGCCTTCATCCTCGGATTCCTCGCACAGAAGATCCGAATGTCGCCCATCGTGGGGTATCTCGCGGCCGGGGTGGTCATTGGCCCGTTCACTGGGGGGTTCGTTGCGGACGCCAACATCTCCTCGCAGCTCGCGGAAATCGGGGTCATCTTGCTGATGTTCGGCGTTGGCCTGCACTTCTCCATGAAGGACCTGTTGGCCGTCAAACGCGTGGCAGTGCCAGGCGCCATCGTGCAGATTTTGGCCGCAACCGTGCTGGGTACCGGGCTCGGTCTGATTCTTGGGTGGAGTCTTGGCAGCGCGCTGATGTTTGGCCTGGCGCTTTCCACCGCCTCCACCGTGGTGCTGTTGCGCGCGCTCGAGGATCGCCAGCTGCTGGACACGCGCGGCGGTCACATCGCTGTTGGCTGGCTCATCGTTGAGGACTTGGCAATGGTCGTGGCGCTCGTTGCGATCCCCGTGATCGCGGCCGATTCTGGCGACATTGGCAAACTCAGTACCGAATTGCTGTGGACCCTCGTCAAGGTGAGCGTGTTCGTGGCGCTCATGATCATCGTTGGCCGGCGCGTGGTGCCGTGGATGCTTGCCAAGGTCGCCGCAACGGGGTCCCGCGAATTGTTCACGCTTGGTGTGCTCGCACTGGGCATTGGTGTGGCAGTTGGCGCCGCCTACCTCTTCAACGTGTCGATGGCGCTCGGCGCTTTCTTCGCCGGCATGATCCTCAAAGAGTCGGAACTTTCTCACCGCGCGGCCGACGACTCGCTGCCCATGCGGGACGCGTTCGCCGTGTTGTTCTTTGTGTCCGTTGGCATGCTCGCGGATTGGCACGTGATCTTGGAGCGGCCCGTCGCCTTGGTGGTGACGGTGCTCGTCATCGTGATTGGCAAATCCGTAGTCGCCTATGGTCTGGTGCGCCTGCTGCGCTATTCGAGTTCCATGGCGCTCGTGGTGGCCGCTTCCCTCGCCCAAATTGGCGAGTTCTCTTTCATCCTCATGACGCTTGGCGGAAACCTCGAAATTGTGGACCCGGAGGCGACCGCCCTCATCCTCGCCGGCGCCGTCATCTCCATCATCCTCAATCCCGCGCTCTTTGCCTGGGCGTCCAAG
>CAYMRO010000324.1:0-1549 GCA_964392875.1 uncultured Demequinaceae bacterium | reverse complement strand
GCGCACGCTTGGAAAGCGTGTTGGGTGCAAGCCCTCGGGGGTTCGAATCCCCCATCCTCCGCCAGCAGACCCAATTGGGAGGGCGCACGTGACCGAACCCGGTTCGCCTAAGGGCAGTCGGCGCAAGGTTGTGCGCCGCCGCCGGCGCGAACGGCAGGTGCTCCTCTTTGGCATTCTCACCATTGGCCTAGCCATGGTGGTGTTCATTTCGATGGGCATTTATAAGGGCACCATCACGGGGCCGTTCAACGTGGCGTTCGTGACGCCGTCCGCGGACTTCACGTCAAGCATCAACACCGTGTGCCCGCCCAACGGCTCCATGCCGCTGGAGCCCGATCAGGTTGCGGTGCGAGTACTTAACGGAACCACCAAGTCCGGCATCGCGGGCAACACGCTCGAGGACCTTGAGGGGCGCGGGTTTGTTGGCCTTGGTGCCACCAACTGGAACCGTGAATACGGCCAGACGGCGCGCATCATGTTTGGCGAGACCGGCGTTCAGAAGGCGTACACGCTGGCGCTGCAGTTCCAAACCGCCGAGCTGGTGCTGGACACCCGCAAGAACGCCACGGTCGATGTGGTGCTGGGCGAGCAGTTCACGGGCATCGTCAAGCAGATTGACCCGCAGCTCAACCCGGAGATCCCCCTCACCGCAAACGTGCCATGCCTGCCCGTGAGCCAAGTTGAGCCCGAGCCGGCCCCGCGCATCTACCCCGTGGACCCGCTCGCGCCCAAGACCACTCCCACCCCGTCGCCGTCACCTTCTGGGTCCGACGCTGGCGACAGTTAGTTCTGCACGCGCCGCATTTCACTGGCGAGGGCCGGGTTGCTCTTGTCGAGGTTGGCGGTGATGTTGTCGCGGACCTCGGTGGGCTTGTTCTGACTGAGTTTGGCGCGGGCGTCGAACCTGTCAACGCGCATCCGTAGACCTACGGAGCCTTTGGCTACGCGGCGCGTGCCTGCCTCGTCCTCTGAGAGGCTGAGTCCGCCCGGGTAGTGCTGTTCAAAGTGGTCCGTGAGCACCGAGAGCATTCGGTAGTTCTCCTCATCGCTGAGGATTTCCGGGGTGCCGTAGAGGTGCGCCGTGACGTGGTTCCACGTGGCGATGATGTCGCCGGGCGCGTACCAGCTTGGCGAGATGTAGTCATTGGGGCCTTGGATGATCACCAGGATCTGGTGGTCGCCGAGTTCGTGGAGTTCTTCATCGGGGCGTCCGTAGTGGCTGATGATGGTGATGCCATCCTCGTCAGCCTCGTCCACGAGCACGGGGTAGTGGCTTGCCACGAGGCCCGTGGTGGCCGGGCTCACAAACGTTGCCCAGGGGTTGCGGCGGATGAGGCGCTTGACCTCGTTGGGGTCTTCCATGAGGTATCCGGGGGTGTGGCGCATAGGTCCATTGTGGGGGCGCGGGTGCGGTGGTCCGCACGGCAAAAAGAAAATCTAGGTCGCTTTCTCTTGCGCCGCGCGCCGTGCGCCGCTAGGTTCTGGCTACCTGGCGACCGCGCCAGGGGGGTACGTCGTTTCAGGGGAATGGGCGTGGTTGTGGTGCGTT
>CAYMRO010000323.1:0-1551 GCA_964392875.1 uncultured Demequinaceae bacterium | reverse complement strand
CCGGCATTGTGCACCAAGTGAACCTCGAGTACTTGGCCCGCGCGGTGATGACCAAGGACGTCGTGGACGCCACAGGCAACCCCGTGACGCAGGCGTATCCCGATTCGTGTGTGGGCACCGACTCCCACACCACCATGGTCAACGGCCTTGGGGTGCTGGGCTGGGGCGTAGGGGGCATCGAAGCAGAGGCGGCCATGCTTGGTCAGCCGGTATCGATGCTCATTCCGCGCGTGGTTGGCTTCAAGCTCACCGGCACCATTCCAGCAGGCGCCACAGCGACCGACGTTGTGCTCACCATCACCGAAATGCTCCGTGCGCACGGAGTAGTTGGCAAGTTTGTGGAGTTCTACGGTGACGGCGTGGGCGCAGTGCCACTCGCCAACCGGGCGACCATCGGCAACATGTCGCCGGAGTTCGGCTCTACTGCCGCGATGTTCCCCGTTGACAGCGTGACAATCGACTACTTGCGTCTCACGGGCAGGCCCGCGCACCAAGTGGCGCTCGTCGAGGCGTACTGCCGCGAGCAGGGGCTGTGGCACGATCCCTCATCGGCTGACTATGTTGAGCCGCGGTTCTCCGAATACCTCGAGTTGGATCTTGGCACAGTGGTGCCCTCCATCGCCGGCCCAAAGCGCCCGCAGGATCGCGTTTCGCTCACCGAGTCCAAGCCCGCGTTCGACAAGGCCATCGCGCAGGTGCGTGCCGGAGACGCGCGCGACGCCGTCTACGTTGACGAATCCGGCGCGAGCGTGCCCCTCAAGGACGGCGATGTGGTCATTGCGTCGATCACCTCGTGCACCAACACGTCAAACCCGTCCGTCATGCTCGCCGCTGCGTTGCTGGCGCGCAACGCGAACGCGCGCGGCCTGAAGTCCAAGCCGTGGGTCAAGACATCGATGGCCCCAGGCTCGCAAGTGGTCACCGACTATTACGAAAGGGCCGGCCTGTGGCCGGACCTTGAGGCGCTCGGATTCCACTTGGTGGGTTACGGCTGCACCACGTGCATCGGTAACTCCGGGCCGCTGCCGGAGCCGGTTTCCGCTGCCGTCAACGAGCATGACCTCACGGTGGTCTCAGTGCTGTCCGGAAACCGCAACTTTGAGGGCCGGATCAATCCGGACGTCAAGATGAACTACCTGGCATCGCCGCCGCTCGTGATCGCCTACGCGCTAGCGGGCACCATGGACCACGATTTCGCCACGGAACCGCTGGGCACGGACCCCCAGGGCGTTGAGGTCTTCCTCAAGGACATCTGGCCAAACCCCGACGAGGTGGACAGCATTGTGCGCTCGTCCATCACCGAGGCGATGTTCGAGTCCAACTACTCGGAGGTATTCGCAGGAGACGAGCGCTGGCGCGGGCTCGACACCCCTGACGGCAACGTCTTTGAATGGGACGACGCGTCCACGTATGTCCGCAAGCCTCCGTATTTTGACGGCATGACCTTGACGCCAGAGCCGGTGCAGGACATCTCCGGCGCTCGGGTACTCGCGTTGCTGGGCGATTCCGTCACCACCGACCACATCTCGCCCGCAGGCTCCATCAAGTTGG
>CAYMRO010000322.1:0-1577 GCA_964392875.1 uncultured Demequinaceae bacterium | reverse complement strand
GTCTGCGGCGGCGTGGAGCGCGGCGGTGCTTGCGCGCGGCGGAAGGCCGTAGCTCGCGGTGTTGAGATAGCCGGGCACGCGCGGATAGGCGGCCGCCAAAGCGGGCTGAATGAGTTGGGGACTCTTCATGTCTCCATGGTCGCCGTAGGGTCAAAGCCCCACAAGATTGTGCTTTGTGTATCAACACTTAGATGTCATCATGGTTTGATGATCGATGTTGAGCGGCTGCTCATCCTCCGCGAGGTGGGCCGCCATGGGTCCAAGGCGGCGGCCGCCCGTTCCCTGCGGCTCAGCGAACCCACCGTTGCGCATCACGTGGATGCCCTGGAACGCGGCGCTGGCGTGCCGCTCACGGTGCGGGTTGGCCGTGTCACGCGCCTCACCCCCGCGGGCGAGGCGCTCGTGGAGCACGCGGACGCCATCGCGGCGAGCCTCGAGAGCGCCGAGCGCACCCTGCACGGACACGCGGACCTGCAAGTGGGGCGCCTGCGCATCGCCGCCTTCAACTCGTTCAGCGCCGGCACCCTGCCCGTGCCGCTCGCCGAATTTGCGCGCAGTTACCCCGGTGTGGAGGTGGGGCTCATCGAGGTGGAGACCGACGACGCGCTGGCCCTCATGCACGAGGGACGTGCCGACCTCGTGGTTGGCTTCGCGGACGACGCCACGCCCGTGCCGGATGGACTTGAAGTCACATGGCTGGACCGCGACGAATACTTTGTGGTGCTGCCAGAGACCCATCCCCAGGCGCGCCGCCGCACGGTGGACATGGCCGGCCTGGGCGACGAGCACTGGATCTCCGGCTGCTCGCGGTGCCGCGCCCATCTTGTTGCCCTTGCCGCGGACGCGGGATTCACGCCCAACATCGGCTTTGTCACGGAGGACTACGTGACAACGCTCAAGCTTGTGGCGGAGAAGCTGGGCGTTGCGTTGCTGCCGCGGATGGCAATCGACGCGAGCCCAACGGTTGCGGGCGTGGTGACGGCGCCCACCCGCCCGCAGTCCTATCGCGAGATCTTCCTGGCACTGCCGAGCGAGCCCGCGCCAGCTGCGGTGGCCTTCGCGGAACTGCTCGCGCGGCCAGCTGGCTGAAGATCGGCCAACCTCGGCCCCAAAATACTCTCAGCCTTGGAGGGAGAGGGTATTGCCATCAGGGTCTACGAACCATGCGATCCGCGCGCCGCTGGGGCTGTTCCAGATGCCGCGTTCGTCCTGCGCCATGCTCCCATAGCGCGTGAAGGTCACACCGGCCCCGACGAGCCGGTCAACCTCCCGCTCGATGTCAGCGACCACCCACCCGAGCACCGTGTAGGGCGCTACTGCCACGTCGCCAACGAGCGTGATTCGCAATTGCGCGGCGCCGGAATCGTGGACGAGCGCGAATGGGCGCTGATCCTCGAGTTGCAGTCCAAGCACGTCGCCATAGAATCGTGCGGCCGCATCGAGATCGCTCACGCCAATGAAGCTGACCTGGATCGCACTCTTCATGTTCGTCTCCCCTCCTCTTATGCGCCATCGCCTCGCAGCTAGGACCCCACCAGGACACGCTCGCGCTGCAACAGCGCCTTCTTGGTCTCGAC
>CAYMRO010000321.1:0-1582 GCA_964392875.1 uncultured Demequinaceae bacterium | reverse complement strand
CTTCACCAATCCGCGCAAGGCATTGGCCAAGGGGATTGCCTATTCGTCGGAGAACCGCCGCACTGAGGGCATCGTCGCGGAGCTCAGCGTGCTGGAGAACATCGCGTTGGCCGTGCAGGCCGATCGCGGCATCTGGCGCCGCATGAAGCCCGCTCGGCAACGCGAGCTGGCCGCTAGTTGGGTGGAGGCTCTGGGGATTCGTCCTGCGGATCTTGATCGCCCGGCGGGGACGTTGTCTGGGGGGAACCAGCAGAAGGTGCTGCTCGCGCGGCTGCTTGCGCTCGCGCCCCGCTTGCTGGTGCTTGATGAGCCCACACGGGGGATCGACATTGGCGCCAAGGTGGAGATTCAGAACCTCGTGGGCGAGTTGTCGGAGAACGGCCTCTCCGTGGTTTTCATCTCCGCGGAGCTTGAGGAGGTGCTGCGCGTCAGTGACCGCGTGGCGGTGCTCCGCGATGGCCGCATCGTGGAAACTCTGCCGTCGGCAGATATGACGGTGGATTCAGTGCTCGCCCTCGTTGCGCGGCCAAATCAGGATGAGGCGCGCGCGTGACCGATGAGAAGCCGCCGCGCGCGGCGAATATCTTCGATGTGGCGCGCCTCGCAGGTGTGTCTCACCAGACGGTGTCGCGCGTGCTCAATGGGTTGCCGAACGTGCGGCCGGCCACCAAAGAGCGCGTGGAACAGGCCATCTCCCAACTGCGTTACAGCCCATCGCCCGCGGCGCGCGCGCTAGTTACCCGGCGCACCCGCACCATCGGCCTGATAGTGCCGGGCGTCGCGGATTACGGCCCGGTATCCATCGCGATGCACTTCAACCTGGCCGCCCGCCTTGCCCGCTACAACGTGGACACCGTGAGCACTATCGACTCGGACCCAGAGACCTGGCGCGCCGCAGTGGAGGGGCTGCTGCGGCAGCGCGTGGACGCGATTGTTGCGGTGGTCAGCGACTTCGGGGTGCTGGAACTCGTGCGCGGCCTTGAAATTGCGATCCCTGTGGTGGCATCCGCGTCCACGCCCCGACGCTCCCCACGAGTGGTTTCGATTGACCAGTACCGCGGGTCCAGGATGGCGGTGCGTCACCTCGTGGAGCTTGGGCACACCAGGATCCACCACTTGGCGGGCCCGGCCTCGGCACCCGACGCTGCGGAACGCGTCCGCGGCTGGCGCGACGAACTCTCCGCGCATCGACTCGACGCACCAGACCTCCTTCAAGGCAACTGGTCCGCCGAGAGCGCGTATCAATTGGGGCTCAAGTTTGACGTTGAGCGCGGCGCTGCGGTGTTCGCGTCAAACGACTTGTCTGCGCTGGGACTGCTCTCGGCGCTCCGCGAGCGCGGGTTGCGCGCTCCAAAGGACATCAGCGTGGTGGGCTTTGACGACGTTCCCGAGAGCGCGTTCTTTTTCCCGCCCCTGACCACGGTGCGACAGGACTTTGCGGCGCTCGGGCGGCAGATGATGCAGAAGGTGCTGCTTGCTCTCGAGGAGTCCGAGGACGCTACCCCCGACACTCCGCTGCCAACCGAACTCATTGTCCGCAAGTCCACCCGCGCGCAAGCGTGACTCACCCGGTCCACGCGGA
>CAYMRO010000320.1:0-1619 GCA_964392875.1 uncultured Demequinaceae bacterium | reverse complement strand
CCGTGACGCTGTTCCTCAAGGCACTCGGCATGACTGATGACGAGATCGCAACCGAGTTCAAGGACTTCCCGTCCGTGCTCGAGACGCTCGCCAAGGACACCGTCCACGGTCACGACGAGGCACTCGTTGACCTCTACCGCAAGCTCCGTCCGGGCGAACCGCCAACGGTCGAGGCTGGCCAGAACCTGCTCGACAACTTCTACTTCAACCCGAAGCGCTACGACCTCGCGAAGGTCGGCCGCTACAAGTTGAACAAGAAGCTTGGCGTTGGCAAGGAACTTGGCGACTCGGTGCTTGGCCTCGACGACATCGTCGCGACCATCAAGTACATCGCCGCCGCGCACGCCGGCCACACGAGCCTCGGTGCCGCCATCGGCGACGTCCGCGTGGAGATCGACGACATCGACCACTTCGGCAACCGTCGCATCCGCGCGGTTGGTGAGCTCATCCAGAACCAGATCCGCACGGGTCTTTCCCGCATGGAGCGCGTTGTTCGCGAGCGCATGACGACGCAGGACGTTGAGGCCATCACGCCTCAGACGCTCATCAACACGCGTCCCGTGGTTGCCGCGATCCGCGAGTTCTTCGGCACGTCGCAGCTCTCGCAGTTCATGGACCAGAACAACCCCCTTGCCGGTCTGACGCACAAGCGTCGCCTCAGCGCGCTGGGCCCAGGTGGCCTTTCGCGTGACCGCGCAGGCATGGAGGTGCGTGACGTTCACAGCTCGCACTACGGACGCATGTGCCCCATCGAAACGCCTGAAGGCCCCAACATCGGCCTCATTGGTTCGCTCGCGTCGTTCGGTCGCATCAACCCGCTCGGCTTCGTCGAGACCCCGTACCGCAAGGTCGTCAAGGGCAAGGTCACAGACCAGGTCGACTACCTCACGGCAGACGACGAGGACCACTTCGTCATCGCGCAGGCGATTGCCGGACTGAAGACCGACGGCACGTTCGTCGACCCCCGCGTCCTTGTCCGGTTCCGCGGCGGCGACCCCCAGTTCGTGCCCGCAGAGGCCGTGGACTACATGGACGTTTCGCCGCGCCAGATGGTGTCGGTTGCTACGGCCCTGATCCCGTTCCTTGAGCACGACGATGCCAACCGTGCCCTCATGGGTGCCAACATGCAGCGTCAAGCCGTTCCGCTTGTCCGCTCTGAGGCGCCGCTCGTCGGTACCGGCATGGAGCGTCGGGCAGCCATCGACGCGGGTGACGTTGTCATCGCCAGCAAGGCTGGCGTGGTTACCGAGGTCTCGTCTGACCTCGTGACCGTTGCCAACGACGACGGCACCACCGGCTCCTACCGCATCGCCAAGTTCGAGCGCTCCAACCAGGGCACGAGCTACAACCAGCGCGTTGTCGTTGACGAGGGCGCTCGCGTCGAGGTGGGCTCGGTAATTGCCGACGGCCCCGCCACCGACAACGGTGACCTTGCGCTCGGCAAGAACCTCCTCGTGGCGTTCATGTGCTGGGAAGGCCACAACTACGAGGACGCGATCATCCTGTCGCAGCGCCTGGTGCAGGACGACACCCTCTCTTCGATTCACATCGAGGAGCACGAGGTTGACGCCCGCGACACCAAGCTGGGCCCGGAGGAAATCACGCGCGACATCCCCAAC
>CAYMRO010000319.1:0-1621 GCA_964392875.1 uncultured Demequinaceae bacterium | reverse complement strand
GAGGCGGGACGCCAGGAGTTGCGCCAGGTGCATGCCCTGAACTCCTGCGAGGTCGTCGGCCTGCGTGCGGCAGCTGACACCGTCTGCCAAGTACACCGACCCCTCGGGAGCGGCGGCGAGAGCCGGCAACAACGAATTTTCAGCAACGGCAACGGAGACGTCGTAGTGCCCGCGCTCAGTGCCCCAGTTGCCAGCCAGTCCGCAGCAGCCCGACGCTTCCGTCACCGTTGCGCCCAGGCTCGCCATGAGCTCGCGATCGGCGGCAAAGCCGAGCACCGAGTACTGGTGGCAGTGGGGCTGGACCACGGCCACCACGTCGTCGAGGCGAGGAGGCGTCCAGCCCTCTCGCAGCGCCACGGAAGCGCGCCCGGTCAGCACCTCCGCGAACGTGTACGTGGCGGCAGCAACTGCGTGCGCGCGGGGATCCTCGGGCAGCAGCTCCACGAGGTCGCCGCGCAGCACCCCCATGCACGAGGGCTCCACGCCAATGATGGGAATGCCATTGACCGCGTATGGCCCCAGCACCTCCAGCAGATGCAACAGCCGTTTGCGCGCACCGTCCAGTTGACCCGTGGAAATCCACGTCACGCCGCAGCATGCGTCGCCAGCCACGATGAGCACCTCAAGCCCAGCTGCCTCGAGCAGGCGCACCATCGCCTCCGGGATCTCCGGGTCCAAGCCGTTGGTGAACGAGTCCGCCCACAGCACCACCCGGTTGTCGGTGCGGACGCATTTGATCTGATCGGCGGCACGAGTGCGCGCCACCTCGCTGCGATGGAACGGCGTACGCGCAAACTCCGGCAGGCGCCGCCGCGTGTCCATGCCGGCTGCGCCCACGGCAAGGCGCCCAACCCATCGCGGCCGCAGCACCGCATTGACCACGCGGGGCGCAATTCCCACCACCCGCAGCCACCGCGGCAACCACCCAATTGAATAGTGAGTGAGTGGCCTTACTCGGTTCTTGTAGCGGCGGTACGTGACCTCGGCTTTGTAGGCGGCCATGTCCACCCCAGAGGGGCAGTCGCTCGAGCACGCCTTACACGAGAGGCACAGGTCAAGGCTCTCGCGCACGGCCCTGTCGTTGAGCCCCCCAACGAGCGTGCCGTTGATCGCGTCCTGCAACACGCGCGCGCGCCCACGCGTGACGTCCTTCTCATCGCCCGTCGCTATGTACGAAGGGCACATGAAACCGCTGCCCGTGCCAATAGCGTCGGCCCGGCACTTGCCCACGCCCGTGCAGCGGTGAACGGCCTCCGTGAGGTCGCCGTGGTCATGCCCAAAGGCGAACCCACCCGTGGCGAGCAGCGGCTTGGCGGCGGGCCGTCGCAAGTTCGCATCAACCGGCGCGGGATCCACCAGTACGCCGGGGTTGAGCAAATTGGCGGGGTCAAAGAGCTGCTTGACCGCGCCGAACAACTCGATCGCCTCCGCGCTGTACATATGCGGCAACAACTCTGAGCGCGCGCGCCCGTCCCCATGCTCCCCGCTCAGCGAGCCACCGTGCGCCGCAACCAGCGCCGCGGCATCTTCCACAAAAGCGCGCAACGGCTTGCCGTCTTGCGCCAACGGAATGTCCAGCCGCACGTGAATACACCCATCCCCAAAGTGCCCAAACGGCTGC
>CAYMRO010000318.1:0-1635 GCA_964392875.1 uncultured Demequinaceae bacterium | reverse complement strand
CAACTGCACCCATTCGGACGCCTTCGCCTGCGGGTCAACTACTTCCCCAGAATGACCTCCGGGCACCGGCCATATGCGGAGGATGGCATCAACGAGGTGGGAGGTGCGCGCATCGATCGCGTGTTCATCCCACTGCCCGTCGCCGAGCCGTTGGAGGAGCCGGCTGTTCATGAGCAACGTGTCGTGCCTTGACAGGGACTCTCGCTTATCTGCCCAAGGTCCGTTAGAAACCTTCGAATTGAGAGGCGCCGTCAACAGCGTCAGGTTGCCCAGGCGATGGACGTGCGCGGCGCGCTCCCCCTCCGCCTCGATTCCTTGTACTGGCCAGTGATCCTGCCACTTTTGTGGCAGCAGATGCTCGATTGGATAACCCACGCGAGTCACTTGCGGTTGAGCTGTCTCGCGGCGATAGCCATCCTCAATGGCCTCCAACACTGAGCGGAGTCGCCCGCGCTTGAATCGGCGGTACGCAGATTCAGTTGCAAGGGCCGCTCGAAGTTCTTCGTCACCGGGCCAATAAGTACTCGTTACGTTGAGGCGTGCAAGATGAGCGACGACGCGGGAAGCGAGGTCAGCGTTGCCGGCATCGGAGTGTGCGCGAATAACATCGGCGACCACACGCCCAAGGTCAGAATTGGGAAGGCGCAACAAGAGCCTTCGCATCACCCAGCTCTCGCATGCCGTGACGACTGAGTCGATGGTCTCGCGGCTGAGATCGCGGCCCGGTGCGTGTAGCCAAATGAGTATGGGCTTGAGGACCTCGATTTCGCTCGCCGCCATGCGATAGACGGACATTTCGACGCGCGTGAGCTGGCGACCGGGCTCTTCGGCGGCGCGTGTCCATGCCTCATATAGATCGGCCTGCTGTTTGAGTTCGGCAAGGATCGCAGCCATCGGCACGCCCGCATCGAAGTCGACCCACGACTTGAATCGCGTAAAGGTGGACTGTGGACTCACGGACTCGCCGAGCTTCGCCACGAGCCACTGATTGAGGAACAACGAGCTCCTACTGATGAAGTAGCGTCCAACGCTGACTTCCGCTTCCCAGTACTTCTGATCGAAGGGCCAAACGGTTGCGTAAGCGCGCTTGCTGTCTGCGCCTTCAGCCTCGAGGCGCTGGAAGACAAAGTTCTTGATGAGGTCCGAGGCAGTAAGCGGAGTTCCGCGGGCGTTTAGTGTCTCGAAAATCTCTTGCGAATTCTCCGTTGCGGTCAGGTTGATCGCCACCAATTGCAGCCCACTAGTGAGTGCTCCAACCAGGGCTTGTGCCACGGCGTCTCGTCCCTCCGGTGGCACCTCTTCGAGCCACCCAGCCACGGCGTCGGCAAAGTACTTATGTGCGCGCGCGATCTTGGACGTCGCGTGTTTCAAAGTGCCGTAGTCGACAGGAGCTTCGGCGGTCATCACCTCATCGAATGCCGCCTGATCACGGTTCGTGTGGCGAATCTTGAGGGCTGATCCGTCACTTTCAATGAAGGTCGCGTGGTTATGCGTCAGACTTGCGAGTTGCCCACTGAGCGACATGTGGCCTTGTTCTTCGAGCACCGCCCCCGCGGCATCCATCAGCAATTGGAGCGTGGTCATCCGCTGCTGGCCATCGATCACGTTGCTCGCCGCCATGGCACCGAGTTGTGA
>CAYMRO010000317.1:0-1637 GCA_964392875.1 uncultured Demequinaceae bacterium | reverse complement strand
TGGGGCAGCGGTTGCCGCCGATGACGCGGCGGTACCACATCCAGGCCTCGGGGTTGATGGGTTCGCCAACGGAGCCCAGGAGGCGCAGGGAGCTGAGATTGAACTTGTCTGGGGTGGCCTCGCCCCACTTCATGAAGGTGCGGATGGCCGTGGGCGCGGTGTAGAGGATCGTGACGCCGTACTTCTGGATGAGTTCCCACCAGCGGCCCTCGTGCGGGGTATTGGGGGTGCCTTCGTAGAGCAACTGGGTGGCGCCGTTGATCATGGGGCCGTAGACGATGTACGAGTGGCCCGTGATCCAGCCAACGTCCGCGGTGCACCAATAGACGTCCGTCTCCGGCTTGAGGTCAAAGACCAGGCGATGCGTGGTGGCCGTGCCCGTGAGGTAGCCGCCCGTGGTGTGGAAGAGGCCCTTTGGCTTTCCCGTGGTGCCCGAGGTGTAGAGGATGAAGAGCGGGTGCTCGGCGTCCACCCACTCGGGCTCGTGTTGCGCGGGCTGGGGGTCAACAACGTCATGCCACCAGAGGTCCGTGTCGCTGTTCCACGCCGTGTCTTGGCCCGTCCGCTTGACTACGAGCACGTTGGTGACCGTGCTCTGCTTGGACGCGCTCTGCGCGGCCAGTGCCTCGTCAACCAACGGCTTCAAGGCGAGATGGGAACCCCGCCTGTTGCCACCGTCGGCCGTAATGACGAGCTTTGCCTCAGCGTCGTCGATGCGCTGGCGCAGGCTTTCCGCGCTGAAGCCGCCAAAGACCACCGAATGGATGGCGCCGATGCGCGCGCAGGCGAGCATTGCGACCACGGCTTCGGGGATTTGCGGGAGGTAGATCGCCACGCGGTCGCCCTTGCCAACGCCCAGTGAGAGCAGGCCGTTGGCCGCCTTCTGGACGCGCTCGAGCATGTCTGCGTAGGTGAGGGTCTCGGTGTCGCCGGGCTCGCCCTCAAAGTGGAAGGCGACGCGATCGCCGCGGCCCTCGCGCACGTGGCGGTCAACGGCGTTGTCGCACGCGTTGAGGGTGCCGTCTGCGAACCACTTGGCAACCGGCGCGTCGGACCAGTCGAGGACTTCGGTGAAGGGCGTGTGCCACGCGAGACGCTGTGCCTCGTCGCGCCAATAGCCAAGGCGATCGGCTTTGGCGCGCGTGTACTCGCTCGCGTTGGCGTTCGCGTGGGCCGCGAAGCTCGCCAGCGGCGGGAAAGTGCGCGTCTCGGTGAACAGGTTTTCGAGGGTTGGGGACCCGTGGGCATCGTTGGCCATGCGGCCAGACTAGACAGGTTTGATGCCCGTTTACCAACTCGGACCAGGGGGTTTGTTAGGGGCCCTGGTAAAACAGGGGGTGGCGAGTTGGGCGGCTGGCGCGGCTCGCGTTCCGCGCACTCGCGCCCGGCGGCCCGGTGGCGCCTGGCGGCGCCCTGCGGCGCCCAGCGCGCCCTGTGAGGACGTGGGGCCGGAATTGGCGGGTTGATCCGGCCTGGTGTCCTCCCAGCGCGCGGAGTGGTGCGCCCACGCCGCACCCAGCGCGCGGAGTGGTGCGCCCACGCCGCCCCCGGCGGCGCCTGGCGGCGCCCTGCGGCGCCCAGCGCGCCCAGCGCGCCCTGTGAGGACGTGGGGCCGGAATTGGCGGGTTGATCCGGCC
>CAYMRO010000316.1:0-1637 GCA_964392875.1 uncultured Demequinaceae bacterium | reverse complement strand
CCGGGTGTGCGATCACTACTTTGGCGATCCGCGAATCGCCTCAGGATCGCACCGGATTTATGCGACACCGTGGAAGGGAGATCCCCGAGTGAATATTCAGAATGCCCACGGCAAAGCCAAGCGCTACCAGGTGTGCCAGGTATTGGCAGCGATCGATCGGCTCGAACAGGAGGAGTCATGAGTACCCCGCACTACACCTACAGCGTGTCGTGGTCACCCGAGGACGCCGAGTTCGTTGGGACTGTTGTGGAGTTTCCTTCACTCTCTTGGCTAGGGCCAGTTGAAGGCGATGCGTTCGAAGGCATTCGGAGTCTGGTTGAGGAAGTGGTCGCAGACATGCTGGCGCGAGACGAAGCAATCCCCGAGGCAATTGCAGACCGGGCGTATTCGGGGAAGTTCCAGGTTCGCACCACGCCTGCGAGGCATCGGGAACTCGCATTAGAGGCGGCTCGAAGCCGCGTCTCGATGAACCGACTGATCAACGACAAACTGTCGGCCTAGCATCCAGCTGGACTCAACGTGGGGCCCACGCGGTAACCCCTACTTAGCCTTTGAAGGCACCCGCTTCTCCAGGTAAGGCACCGCGTACTTGTCGATGTCAGCCATGATCCGGGTGCACAGCGCAGTCAGGTTGGCCGTGTGCGCGTACTCGTACCAATGGTCGAGCCCCATGCGCAGCATGCCGATGCGCTCGGGATCCGCCCACGTGGCGGTTGGCTTCTCCGGCACCTTGACGGCGGGGGTGTGCTCGGCGTACCAAATCTTGCGCTCCGCCCACGCCTTGTCCGTGATGGCGCCAACGTCAATTGTCAGCAGCACCAGGCCCGAGCTGGCCCGGTGTGACCCCTGGAACGTCATCAGATGCCAACCCGTGGGCAGCTTTTTGCGGAAGGCCATGGTCCCCATAAACCCTCGTTCGCGCATCGCCGGCCCTATATGGTCCTGCATCAGCGTTGCATGAGCGGCCTGTGCGTTGTGGGGTGCCATAGTGCTAACGGTATGGGGGATTCGCCGCGCGCGCGTCCGGAGCGGTGCGCTATGGGCCGGTTTGAGGCGATTCGTGGCCCTTCAAATGGCCACCTACAGGTGCACGAGCGCCACCGTCTGGCCCGTGGGCGCGGACGATCCGCCAGCGGGCTCCTCCGTCACCGCCACCCCAACCACGCCGTCCATGGGCGCGGACATCACGGTCATAAATTCGCCGTCACTGTGCGGCATGAAGGTGGGCCCGGGATGGGACGAGCCGTCCTCCATCATGAGCCACAGCTGATATTCCATGCCGTCGTCAGGCATGGGCGCGTTGTCGCCCATCGCCACCACGGCGCCCATCGAATCGCTCATCACGAGGTGAGATTGCCCCAGCCCCAAGTCCATCGCGTGCGCGTCCGGCGCCGTGGTCACCATCATGACGTCGTGCTCCAGCGCGCGCGTCTGCTGCCGCTGCTGGTACGCGCTGCCCACGCCAATGCCCACCGCGGCGAGCACCAGCACGGAGGCCGCGGCAACAGCAATACGTGGCCACATTTTGCGTGCCCGACGCTCACTCACCTCATCAACCGGCGTCACCTCCGGCGTTTCAACAGGTCCAGGGGTCACCTGTGCGGTGGTGCCAATCGCCGCCATCACCGAGGAACGAA
>CAYMRO010000315.1:0-1643 GCA_964392875.1 uncultured Demequinaceae bacterium | reverse complement strand
CGCCACCTCCGGGGCGTCAAGTCCGCGCGCCCAACTGGCAAGGTCCGTCAATTGCATGGCACATGCGTCGGCAATGGAGATGCCAGCCACCTTGGACCGGCGCGCGTGCTCGGCGAGCCGTGTCCCGCCGCACTCCGGGCACGTCTGGAAGGTGACGGCCCGTTCCACGAATGCCCTGATATGGGGCTGCATCGCGTCCACATCCTTGGACAGCATGGACTTTTGAATCTTGGGAATGAGCCCTTCGTAGGTGAGGTTCAATGATTCCAACTTCACCTTGCGCGGCAGGCCGTAGAGGAACTCGTCGCGCTGCTTCTTGCTGTAATCCTTGATGGGCGTATCGAGCGGCACCACCGCGGCGAACACGCGTACGTACCAGCCGTCTGCGGTGTAACCAGGGATGGTCAGAGCGCCGTCGGCAAGCGACTTGGACTCGTCAAATAGTTGGCTCAAGTCCACATCCGAGACCGCGCCCATCCCCTCGCAGCGCGGGCACATTCCGCCCACCTGCACGTATTCGCGCTTCTGCGCGAGTTGCGCGCCCTTGGCCACCTTGGTCTGGCCAATGCCCGTCATAGACGGAACGTTGAAGGAAAACGCCTGTGGCGAGCCAACATGAGGCTCGCCGAGCTTGCTAAAGAGGATCCGCAAGAGTGCGTTGGCGTCGGTGACTGTGCCAACCGTTGAACGAGAGTTCGCCCCCATGCGCTCTTGGTCCACGACAATCGCGGTGGTCAGTCCCTCGAGCAGATCCACGTCCGGTCGCGACAGCGAACCCATGAAGCCCTGCACAAAGGCCGGGTAAGTCTCGTTAATCATTCGCTGCGACTCGGCCGCGATCGTGGCGAACACGAGCGACGACTTCCCGGAGCCGGAAACCCCCGTGAACACCGTGAGCCTCTTCTTGGGCAACGACAGGCTCACGTTTCTCAGATTGTTCTCACGCGCCCCCTCCACTCGAATGACGTCGTGCGAATCGGCGGCGTGTGGCGCGGTCATGAAGCCCATCGTGGCATATTGGGTTGGGGCCTTGCGGAACAAACCTCCGCCCGTACTCGTTCCACCGGTGCGGGCACACCAAGCCTGCACAAGACGGAGGCTGACATGGCTGATCGAGCACTGCGCGGAATGCGACTGGGGACCCAGAGCATGGAGACCGCGGCGCACGCTGAACTGGCGGAGCGCGTTGAGGTTCATTACGACTGCCCTAACGGACACGTCCTGACGATGCCTTTCTCGGTAGAAGCCGACGTCCCGCTCTCTTGGGAATGCCACTGCGGCGCGCTCGCACTCTTGCGCGACGGTGACCGCCCCGAGATGAAGGAAGAGCGTCAGGCTCGCACCCACTGGGACATGCTGCTTGAGCGCCGCACCATCTCGGAGCTCGAAGAACTCCTGGAAGAGCGGCTCGAACTGCTCCGCGCCGGCCGCGCTGGCTGACGCGACACCGCTGCTAACTAGGCGGTTGTGGCCGCTTTACGGGCCCGACGCTCCGCTCCAGTGATCTGTCGGCAACGCCTTTGTGCGCCCCACAGGGTGACCTTCACGAGCGCCTCCTTGATGATGTCGCCACTCATCTTGGACACACCCAACTCGCGTTCCACGAAGGTGATGGGCACCTCCACCACCCTTCCACCCGCTTG
>CAYMRO010000314.1:0-1657 GCA_964392875.1 uncultured Demequinaceae bacterium | reverse complement strand
CCCGGCGGGTGAAGCTTGCGGCTCTGAGGGACCAGAACTTCAATGATGTGCGGCGGCTCATCCACGAGGCCCCACAGAAACAGCGCGGCGCGCCCCGAGATTGGCGCGGTGGCCCACAAGGATGCCGCTTTGGCACGAACGTGGAACGAGGTCGCGTGCACCGACGACGCGTAGACGTTCGGCAGCACACGCACCAGCGATCCTCTCACTAGCGCGGTGTTCAAGGCGCTTGGGCCAAAGCGTTCGCGAAGGTCCGTTCCCGTGTGCGCATCGACGGAATCCAACGCAAATTGATCGATGGCGCTGAGTGCGACGGAGATAGTCATGGCCACACCCAACCGTGGCGGTTTGACGCGCGCCAGCCTCGGGTGCCATCGCTGTGGACAACGGCTGCGCGGACTACAACCGGGGACGCGAGTTGCGAGTGGCGAGATGCGAGTTGCGAGTTGCGGACCGCGAGTTGCGAGTTGCGGACCTCGGGTTGCGAGTTGCGGACCTCGCGATGCGGACGTCGCGATGCGGCGACATTGGTGCCCCTTAGGACTGTCGCAGAGTCAGATATCGACCATGAGTGCCCTTTAGGGGCGGGGCGCGCGGGACGGGGTGGAGCGCGGGCGCCTGGGGGCACAAACGCGCACGCCGCGCGCCAGCCCGCCTACGCGCTAGGCGGCGCCCGCCTCGCGTTCTTGCGCGATGTACACAGGCTCCAGCCGCTCAAGCACGGCCTCGCGGGACACCACCACTCGCGAGACGTCGTCGCGACCGGGGACCTCGAACATGGCGCCTTGCAACACCTCTTCGAGGATGGCACGCAATCCACGCGCGCCCGTGCCCCGCTCCAGCGCCTGCTCGGCGACGGCCGCAATGGCGTCGTCCTCGAACTCAAGCTCCACGCCGTCTAGCTCAAACATGCGCTGGTACTGCTTTACCAGGGCGTTCTTGGGCTCGGTCAGGATGGACACCATCGCCGAAATATCCAGCGGCGACACCGTGGCGATCACGGGCATGCGCCCAATGAACTCGGGAATCAACCCAAACTTGTGAAGGTCTGCTGGCGTGACGTGGGAGAACAGGTCCGTGTTGTCCGCCTCGCGCAGGGTGGCACCAAACCCGATGCCCTTGCGCCCAACGCGCGTGGAGATGATGTCCTCGAGCCCCGCGAACGCACCGCCCAGGATGAACAGCACGTTGGTGGTGTCGATCTGGATGAACTCCTGATGCGGGTGCTTGCGACCACCCTGCGGCGGCACCGAAGCGACCGTGCCCTCAAGGATCTTCAGCAGCGCCTGCTGAACACCCTCACCACTCACATCCCTGGTAATCGACGGGTTCTCCGCCTTGCGTGACACCTTGTCGATCTCGTCGATGTAGATGATGCCGCGCTGCGCCTTGTCTACGTCGTAGTCCGCGGCCTGCAACAGCTTCAGCAGGATGTTCTCGACGTCCTCGCCGACGTAGCCGGCCTCGGTCAACGCCGTAGCGTCGGTAATGGCGAACGGCACGTTGAGCATGCGCGCGAGGGTCTGGGCGAGGTAGGTCTTGCCACAACCGGTCGGTCCGACCAGCAGGATGTTGGACTTGGCCAGCTCGACCTGGTCTTCCTTGCCTCGGGTGCTGGATGCCTGTGACTGCACGCGCTTGTAGTGGTTGTAGACCG
>CAYMRO010000313.1:0-1666 GCA_964392875.1 uncultured Demequinaceae bacterium | reverse complement strand
TGGCGCGACGTTCCCGCGGACGGCGCCTCTTTGGGCCCATCGGCGCGCGCCGCCATGCCCACGTTCCGCCAAGTGTTCGCCGCGGCCGATGGTGCCGCCGGCATCGACCTCGATCGCCGCATGTATCGCGTGCGCAAGCGCTCCGAGAACAGCGGCGGCCCGTTCTTCGCGTCCCTCTCCGCACGCACCATCAGCTACAAAGGCATGCTCACCACGTATCAATTGGAGCAGGTGTTCCCTGATCTCCAAGACGAGCGCTTTGTGTCTGAACTCGCGCTGGTCCACTCGCGCTTCTCCACCAACACCTTCCCGTCTTGGCCACTCGCCCAGCCACTGCGGCTGATTGCGCACAACGGCGAGATCAACACCGTTCGCGGAAACCGCAACTGGATGGCTGCTCGCGAGGGAATGCTGCGCTCCGAGTTGCTGGGCAACATGGCTGACCTCGTGCCCGTGTGTACGCCTTCGGCTTCAGACACCGCGTCGTTCGACGAGGTATTGGAACTCCTGCACCTTGGCGGACGCTCGCTTCCGCACGCGATCCTCATGATGATCCCCGAGGCGTGGCAGAAGAACGACGAGATGGACCCTGCCCGGCGAGCGTTCTACGAATACCACGGTGCCCTTATGGAGCCGTGGGACGGACCGGCGTCGCTGACGTTCACGGATGGCACAGTGATCGGCTCCGTGCTGGACCGAAACGGCCTCCGTCCCGGGCGCTTCTGGGTTACCGACCAGTGCCTCGTGGTACTGAGCTCCGAGGCGGGCGTTCTCGACATTGATCCTGCGACCGTGGTGCGCAAGGGCCGTCTGCAGCCTGGGCGCATGCTGCTCGTGGATACCGCGGCCGGCCGCATCGTGGAAGACGAAGAGATTAAGAGCCGCCTCGCCGCCGAGATGCCGTACGGCGACTGGGTGGCCGAGCACACCGTGCGCCTTGCCGACCTCCCTGAACGAGAGCACATTGTGCACTCGACGCAGTCCGTCAACCGCCGCCAGCGCACCTTTGGCTATACGGAAGAAGAGCTCAAGGTGCTCCTGGCGCCCATGGCGATAGCCGGCGCGGAGCCCATTGGCGCCATGGGTTCGGACACACCCATTGCGGTGCTGTCGGGACGGCAACGCCTCCTCTTTGACTACTTCGCGCAAATGTTCGCGCAGGTGACGAACCCGCCGCTAGACGCCATCCGCGAAGAGCTCGTGACCTCGATTTCCGGGGCCATCGGTCCCGAGCCCAACCTGCTCGAGGCGATTCCCGAGCACGCGCGCAAGCTCGTGCTGGACTTTCCCGTCATCAACAACGACGAGCTTGCCAAGATCATCCACGTCGATGCCGATCCTCGACTCAAGGGGATCTTCAGTTCGCGCACCATCAAGGGTCGCTATCGCGTGGACGAGGGCGGCCCCGGCCTGGAGCGCAGGCTCAGCCAAATCTTCGACGAGGTGGATGCCGCGTTGGCAGACGGCGTGAGCTTCCTTGTGCTTTCGGACCGCGACAGCGACCAGGCACACGCACCCATTCCGTCGCTCTTGCTGCTGAGTTCAGTGCACCACCACCTCACGCGCAAGCACTCGCGTACCCAGGTGTCGCTTGTGGTGGAAGCTGGGGACGTGCGCGAGGTTCATCGCGTGGGATGCGTCCGGGGTGGCGGAGGGCCATGATACG
>CAYMRO010000312.1:0-1684 GCA_964392875.1 uncultured Demequinaceae bacterium | reverse complement strand
CGCTGTCTTCACCCAAGTGTGGAAAATTGTGGACGCCACAAATTTGGTGTGCATTGGCATTGGGGACGCCTCCAAGGCCGCGCAAGAAATTTGCAATAGCGGTTTCCAGGCCGTGGGAAGCGCCGTGTTTACCTACTACACGGGCGTGCCACCGTCATTGCCCAACTCCAAGGAGTCTCTGGCACTCGCCGAGGGAGACGTCAAGGCCTTTGTGTACGCGCAAATAGACCTCATGCTGAGGGAGCTGGGTCTCAGTTGTGAGACCTTCACCATCCCCACGGGCACGCTGAACGACATCAACGATGCTGCGGGCAGCAAGGGCTATGACACGAGCGGCGTCAAGGTGGTGATGGACAAGGACGGCAACGTTTCGGGATGCGCAGCGGTCTCGGCCATATTCGCCAAGGCGGTAAGCGGGATGGCCCAGCAGCGCCAAGAGCAAATCATGGCGGCCGTCACCGGGGAGACGCAGATACCAGGGCTTGTGCTCGGCCTTGTCGGCAACGAGCAGCCAACCCTCGTCATTACCGCACCGCGTGACCAGCAACTCGGCAACGGCACGGACATGCAATGCCCGTTTGTTGCCAACATCGAGGTCACCGAGGCCGGCGAAACTCGGCGCATCGTGCCTGTAAACGGTGTGATGTGGTCCAAATCGGCCTTTGACCCAAAGACGGGCGTGAAGACGGCGGGCGCGTGGACGGGCGAACTGAGTATCCCGCAGAGTCATGCCTCGTACTCGCAGACGAACGGCGCCAGTTGGTGGACGGAGCCCCCGTCTCACAATGTCCGCGAGGTGGTCAAAGCAGCGGCCAGCGCGCCCTATCTGCGTGTGCAAGTTGACTCGCCGTGCTTTGAGGTGAGCCAGTCGATCTCCGCGGATGAATACGCCCAAAAGTTCGGAGGCATCACCACCACGCCTGGTGCGTACTACCTCGACACCCGCACCATCAAGACGTATTGGTAACCGCAATGCACCTCACAGCACTTACGAGCGTTGCGGCTGCCGTTACTGGCACGGTCGCGGTTGTTGCGACCGGCGCGATCCTCGCGTTCTTGCCCCCAAGCGACGGGCCCGACGTCTGGTTCGACTTCCCCGTAGCTGCCGGCACCATTTACGCCGGGCCGGTGGTTGTCAGTGCCCACACGAATGCGCCAAAGGCGACGGCCGTTTCCGTAAGTCTCTCCCAAAAGGGTGAAGTGGTAACTGCCCTCACGGACTCAATGTTGGAGCTGTCGGGGACTGGTACGGGAGCCGACATCCTCTACACCGCATCCTCCGATTGGGAGGCGCCCGTGGGAGTCTACGACGTCGTCGCGAGCGTCTACAGCGGCTCCAATGTGGTGCAAGAAAAGAAATCAACTCTCACCGTGGTCGCCTTCACGCCGCATGGGCTGAACGGCTTGCCGGGTGGCAATCCAGGCACCGACCCCAGCCCGTCTCCGTCACCCTCCGCGAGCCCTTCTGCGAGCGCGAGCCCCTCACCCACAGCGTCGGCCACGACAGGCGCCGATCCAACGACGACAGCTACCGCCGTGCCTACGGACCCGGATACGGACCCGCCAAAGTCCACGCCAACGCCGGACCCGCCAAAGACCACGCCAACGCCAGAGCCGCCGCCGCCGCCACCGTTGGCAGGCACAGTCGCGCGATCGAACTCATCTGCTAACGGGTGGACCAACA
>CAYMRO010000311.1:0-1688 GCA_964392875.1 uncultured Demequinaceae bacterium | reverse complement strand
GGCTCGCCCGCGGGCGCGCGCGTGGGGGGCGCCAGCGGGCGGGTGGACGCGTTGGCGGGCGATGCGTGGGCTGGAGAAGCGTTGGCCGGGGAGGCACCAACCGCAGCCGCCACCGCATGCTGTGCGGCAGGCGCCAAATGGCGCTGCAGATAGGCGAGATCGGGCCCCTCGCCAACCACCACAGCAGCTCCGCCGTCAACCACGGCCGCCCCGTCCTCAACCCGGAACGTCATCCGCAGGTGCGACGGCAGGCGGTCCTCAACGCCGTCCCACGCTTCGTCATCAATCTCCACCCCCCGCACGGCGCGAGCAGCCGCCGTGAACGCGTCGTGAAAACTCTCCCCTTCGGAAGTGAGCGCGGCATCGATGGCACGCGCAACGTCGGGCGCGGGGACCAGGAGGCGACGCACGGGCTTAGGCAACGCCCGGATCGTTGCCGTCACGAGCTCAAGCCGGAGGCCGGGCACAAGCCAATCAAAGCCGTCGGGCCGCAAGGACGGCAGAACCGCGAGCGGCACGTGAACCACTACGCCGTCGCCAGCCGAGCCCGGCTCAAACCGATAGCTGAGCGGCAGGGTCACGTCACCCTGAACCCAGGTCTGCGGGAAGCCCGTCACGTCGTGCGATCCAGGTAGCAGGTCTGCCATCGTGAGAGTCAGCAAGTCTGGCGATTGTCGCCGCGCACCCTTCCACCAACTGTCGAAGTGTCGCGTGGACACCACCGAGGCGGGGATGCGGTCGTCGTAGAAGTCAAACAGCGCCTCGTCGTCGGCGAGCGCGCCGGGATTGCGGGTGCGCGCGGCAAGGTCCTCGGCCTCGGCGAGCGCGTGCTGGTTGCTCGCCCAGAACTCGTGGTGCGTCTCCCAATCGCCCTCCACGAGGGCGTGCCGAATGAACAGATCCCGCGCGTCGGCCGGATTGATGCGCCCCCACAGCACCGTCCGGTCCGCCACGATAGGCACGCCGTAGACGAGCACCCTCTCGGTAGCGACGGCGGCACCGCGCCGTTTGCTCCAGTGCGGCTCCGAGTACGAGCGTTTGGCGAGGTCTCCCGCCAGTTCCTCGGCCCACTCGGGCTTGATCGCAGCCACATCCCGCGCCCACAGCCGCGTGGTCTCCACTAGCTCCGCCGCCATGATGAATCCGGGCGGCTTCTTCGCGAGCGCGGATCCGGGATTGATGGCGAACCGCGCCCCGCGCGCCCCCAAATACTCATTGGTGGCCTGCTTGCGGGCGCGCCGCATGGCGGTGGCGCGCGCCTCCCCGCGCAGGTGCGCGAACGATGACGCCTTGAGCTCGCCCGCATCCTGGGCGCCCAACTGGGACAGGAGCCCCGCGAGAATCGAGCGGTGAATCGCGTCCTGATCAAAGCTCTCGCCTAGCCGCGGCATGGCAATCTTGAGCGGCTTTGCGGCGATGCGAATCTGCTCAACCACGTCTTGCCATTCGCGAATGCGCAGGTAATTGAGGAATTCAGCGCGGCATAGGCGGCGGAAGGCGCTGCTGGACAGTTCCTTGCGCTGCTCCGCAATGTAAAGCCACAGATTGAGGTAGCTGAGCAGGTCGCTGTGCGGATCAGCGAAGCGCTTGTGCAGCAGATCCGCCTCGGCGCGGCGTTCCACGGGACGCTCGCGGGGGTCCTGAATGGAGAGCGCAGCCGCGATGATCGCCACCTCGCGCGCCACCCC
>CAYMRO010000310.1:0-1694 GCA_964392875.1 uncultured Demequinaceae bacterium | reverse complement strand
GTTCTACTTCCGCACCACGGACGTCACCGGTGTGATCACGCTGCCCGAGGGCACTTATTTGGTCATGCCTGGCGCCACCACCGAGATGTCGGTTGAGCTGATTCAGCCCATCGCCCTCGAAGAGGGTCAGGGCTTCGCGATCCGTGAGGGCGGCCGTACGGTCGGCTCAGGCACGGTGACCAAGATCATCAAGTAATCACCCGATTACTTACGCGCGAGGGCTTCCGGCTTAGGCCGGGGGCCCTCGTTGCGTTGGCGGGGGTGGTTCGCGCTGTCCCAGCCGGGGTACTGGCGAGGTTTGGGCGGCAGGCGACCACAGCGTCGGGCAAAGGGGCCGACGCTGGGGCTGGGTCTGTGACCCTGGTTTGCGCCTAGGCCCCCCGTCTGGCACAATATTCAGGTTGCCCTTTTGGGCGGCCACCACTCACCCACGAATCGCCGTGAAAAACCGGCTGGGGTGTGCGCGCGTCGCAGACGCGCGACACGCCCGAGCGCGGGGGTCGGGGGTGTAGACCAAAAGTTGTACGAGAGAAAAGGCAGAACACGCCATGGCGGGACAGAAGATCCGCATTCGGCTGAAGAGCTATGACCACGAGGTCATCGACTCGTCCGCCCGCAAGATCGTTGAGACGGTCACGCGCGCAGGTGCCTCGGTTGTGGGACCCGTCCCGCTGCCCACGGAGAAGAACGTGTTCGTTGTTATCCGTTCGCCCCACAAGTACAAGGACTCCCGCGAGCACTTCGAGATGCGCACCCACAAGCGCCTCATCGACATCGTGGACCCCACGCCCAAGGCAGTCGACTCGCTCATGCGTCTTGACCTGCCGGCAGACGTGAACATCGAGATCAAGCTCTAGCCCTCCAGCCCTCACAAAGGACTTATCAATCATGACTACGACTTCCAATGCCCAGCAGGCCGTTACGGCCCTGCTCGGTACGAAGCTGGGCATGACGCAGGTGTGGGACGCCGATGGCCGCATTGTGCCGGTCACCGCTGTCCAGGTAGACACCAACGTCGTGACTCAGGTGCGGAACGCAGAACGGGACGGCTACGAAGCCGTTCAGCTCGCGTTTGGCGCCGTCGACCCGCGTCGCGTGACCAAGCCGCTCGCGGGCCACTTCGAAGCTGCAGGCGTCACGCCTCGCCGTCACGTTGCCGAGGTACGCACCTCCAACGCCGCTGACTACTCGCTCGGCCAGGAGATCGCTGCCGACGTGTTCGAGGCTGGCCAGAAGGTGGACGTCACCGGCACAACCAAGGGCAAGGGCACCGCTGGTGTCATGAAGCGCCACGGTTTCCACGGTGTTGGCGCCTCCCACGGTGCTCACCGCAACCACCGCAAGCCCGGCTCCATCGGTGGCGCGTCCACGCCGTCTCGCGTGTTCAAGGGCATCAAGATGGCCGGCCGCATGGGTAACGCCCGCAAGACCGTCCAGAACCTCACGGTCCACTCGGTGGACGCAGAGAACGGCATCGTGCTGATCAAGGGCGCGGTTCCCGGCAACAAGGGCGGCGTTGTCCTTATCCGCTCCGCTGTGAAGGGTGCGTGATCACCATGGCTGATCTCACTATCGACGTCGTGGACGCGAAGGGCAAGAAGACCGGCACCGCCGAGCTTCCTGCAGACATCTTCGATGTTGACGCCAATGTTCCGCTCATCCACCAGGTGGTTGTCGCGCAGCGCGGCGGCGGC
>CAYMRO010000309.1:0-1697 GCA_964392875.1 uncultured Demequinaceae bacterium | reverse complement strand
GCCAAGCCCGCAGCCAAGCCGGCAGCAAAGCCCGCTGCCAAGGCCTCTGAATAGTTTTTCTAAAGTGTGCCCACCCCGGTGGGACAACAAGCGAAAGGTGGAGCCATGAGCCCCAAAAACAAGACGCACTCCGGTGCCAAGAAGCGCTTCAAGCTGACTGGCACGGGGAAGGTCAAGCACGCTTCGGCGATGAATGTCCACAAGTTCGAGGAAAAGACCAACGCGCGCAAGCGTCGTGTCAAGGTTGACAACATTCTGTCGGCCCCTGATTCCAAGAAGATCAAGAAGCTACTGGGCAAGTAACGCCCGCCCAACAAGCAAGGAGTTAAGACATGGCACGCGTCAAGCGGGCAGTAAACGCCCAGAAGAAGCGCCGCAGTACCCTCGAGCGGGCTGCGGGTTACCGCGGTCAGCGTTCGCGCCTGTACCGGAAGGCCAAGGAGCAGGTCACCCACTCCATGGTCTACGCCTACGGCGACCGCAAGAAGCGCAAGGGCGACTTCCGCAAGCTCTGGATCCAGCGCATCAACGCTGCGGCCCGCGCACACGGCATGACCTACAACCGCTTCATCCAGGGTCTCAAGATCGCTGGTGTTGAGGTTGACCGTCGCATGCTCGCGGAGCTCGCTGTTAGCGACGACGCGGCATTCGCCACGCTGGTTGAGGTCTCGAAGAAGGCCCTCCCGGCCGACGTCAACGCGCCTGCAGCCGCAGCGTAAGGCTCAACTGTGACGGAACGCCCCGCAGGGCGCGATTCCAGCGCGACGCTCGACAATCCTCGAGCCGAACGCGTCAAGCGAATCGCCGCCCTTGCGGGGCGTTCTGCACGCTCCAAGGCGGGGCTGTTCCTCGTAGAGGGTCCGCAGGGCGTGCGCGAAGTGGTGCGCTGTGCCGCGGCACGGGTGCGTGACGTCTATCTGACGCACGACGCCGCCTCCAGGTACCCCGAGATTCTCGCCGCCGCGTATGAGGCGGCTCTGTATGTGCACTTTGGCACCCCTGCGGTGCTGGAGGCGATGAGCCCCGATTGCCAGGGCGTGCTCGCGGTGGTGGAGACTGCCGGGGAGTCGCTCGACGACGTGCTTGGCGCCTCCGCCAACAGCCCTCGCGCTGGTGAGAGTTTCGCCGGGGCCCCCACCCTGGTGGCGGTGCTCGCAGATGTGCGTGATCCGGGAAATGCGGGCACGGTGATTCGTGCGGCCGATGCTGCTGGCGCCTCGCTTGTAGTGCTCGCGGGGGAAAGCGTTGACCTCACCAATCCCAAGGTGGTGCGCTCTACGGCGGGCAGCCTCTTCCACTTGCCGGTGGTGCGGGGCGGCTCACTTGCAGACACCGTGGAGTCGCTGCGTGCGGCGGGGTTGCAGGTCATTGCGGCAGACGGCTCTGGCACCCTGACGTTAGGTGACGCGGACGTGGACGAGTTGCTCTCCTTGCCCACCGCGTGGGTCTTTGGCAATGAGGCTCATGGGTTGGATGCGGACCAGCTGAGCCTCGCCGATGGCGTAGTGCAGATCCCTATCTATGGGGCGGCGGAGAGCCTCAATCTCGCCACGGCGGCGGCTGTGTGCCTCTACGCCTCAGCACGGGCGCTGAACTAGCCTCTAGCGCTCAGCCCCGCGCCCCGCGCCCCGCGCCCCGCGCCCCGCGCACCGCGCCTCGCGCACCGGCGCTCCGGCGCACCGCCCACCGCGCCCTGC
>CAYMRO010000308.1:0-1701 GCA_964392875.1 uncultured Demequinaceae bacterium | reverse complement strand
CACCGCCATATCCCCTGGTAACCACGTGACTATTGCCCACTGCCACGGATAGCCCTCACCCGGCTCGCCAACCACTGGGAACTCCGGAAACGGGAAGTCCCACCCGGCCCCCAACTGGGGAACCCAGCGCGTTTCCGCAAGCAAGAACCGCACTGCGGAAGCCGTCCGCGGCAGCCGCACCGCCAAATCCGTGCCAAGCCGATACATCGCGCAATCCCAGCCCTCGGAGTGGCTGCCGATCTCCAAGCCAGCAAACTGCGGAGCCTGCGCGGCAACGAGAGCCCGTGCAACGTCGGGCGAAATGGAGGCGTGGCGAGGAGGTGGGACAGTATCGAAACTCACGCGGGGGTCACAACCCGCCACCGCGTGGTCTTGAAGAACATCGAGCCCACCACCAGGCCCGCCACAAAGATGGCCGCGATCACCACCGCGATGCCGTCATACCCCTTCGCAGGGTCAAGGAACGGGTACGGGAACCAGCCGTCCGTTGCACCGCGAATCAGCACCACCACCGCCCACACGCACGGATACAGCAGCACAAGCCACACGTTGCGCAGCGGGAGCGTGCGCCGCGGCCCCTCGATGAGCCAGTCCACCACGAGCGCCAGCCCGGAGAGCCCATGCAACACCAAGTTGGTCCACTCCACGATGGGATCCGTGGTGGTGGGCGCGAGCAGCGTCCAGTACACCGTCACCACAATGAACAGATAGGTGGCCGCGCACGCGCGCAGGTACTCAATCCACGGGGGCCGCTCGCGCCCCGTGTACGGCACGGCGAACAGCAACGCAGCGGCGCCAATGAGGTTGTTCTGGATGGTGAAATAGCCAAAGAAATTGAAGAAGTTGAACGACCCCCCATTGATGCTGCGCGCCAGCGACCACGCAACGGCCAGCAGCATTGCGGCGGCTACCAGGTAGCGCGCCACCGTGACCACACGTCTCATGGCCCGACGCTACCCGCCTTGCGCTCGGCCCGCCAGGAAGGCACGCTCGGCTTCGGTAGGCGCGAGGGCGGCGCCAGCGAGGTAGGCCTCGCGAGCCTCGTCCGTGCGGGCCAGCCGCGACAGGAAATTTGCGCGCGTCGCGTGCCAAAGGTAATAGCGCTCCAGCGGCAAACCGTTGACGATTGACAGCGCACGTTCGGGCCCGTTGACCTCCGCGACCACCACCGCACGGTTGAGTTCCACCACCGCTGTGGGCTGCTGCGCAAACAGTGCGTCGTAGAGGGACAGGATTTGATCCCACGCGGTGCGCTCCGTGGACGGAGCCATTGAGTGCACAGCGGAGATCGCGGCCTGCAATTGATACGGCCCCGCTTGGCGCTGCACCATGCACTCCGCGATGATGCCGCGGCCCTCGGCGGTGAGCGAGGCATCCCACAGGGACCGGTCTTGATCGGCGAGGAGCACCAAGTCGCCATGTGAATCAAAGCGAGCGGGGCGTCGGGCCTCTGTGAGGAGCATGAGCGCAAGCAGCCCGCGTGCCTCCAACTCGTGGGGAAGCAGTTCAACGAGGGATCTCGTGAGGCGGATCGCCTCGCGGCTGAGGGGCGGGCTGTCCGGCTGCGCTTCGCCGTAACCGTTGTTGAAGACCAGGTAGAGCACGGCGAGCACGGCGCTTACGCGCTCAGGCAGTTCATTGGCGCCAGGCACGCGATAGGGGATATTCGCGGCGGCGATCTTGCGCTTGGCGCGCGTGAGC
>CAYMRO010000307.1:0-1711 GCA_964392875.1 uncultured Demequinaceae bacterium | reverse complement strand
GCCACCTTCCCAAATCAAACCCCGAAGTCCAGGGCCCAAGAGCGTCGGCCAGTCCCACGGCACCCGGCGTGGCCGTTCGGTGGGATCCCGAGCCGGCATTCCGGGAAGCCCTGACGAATTTCCACTACCCGCTGTGTGGCGAGGAGTTTGCGCCCGTTGCACAAGCCGTTGGTGGCGTCACGCCCGTGCCCGCTGCCCACACTACGAACCTGCCCCAAACGGGTGAGATCCTCGAGCTTTCGAACGCCTTCACCTCTGGCGACGGCGAGGCGACCGCGTTGCTCGCGGCGGCCCGCAGTTACGTCATCACCAAGGACGACGTAGTGGTCTTCAGCGGGGGCACCGAGTTCTACGGCATGAACTTCTACACCGCCAACGCCCCCAGCGACGGGAGCGGCATCAGCCTCTCGCCAATCATGATGTGCGACGGGCAGGAGGCAACCTCGGAGCTCTACGACGCGACCCAGGACCTGAGCGACGCCGAGCAGACGGCCGCGCAAGACGAGTTGTTCAAGAAGTGGAGCACCTTTAAGGCGGGCACCTACAAGATCTACTTCGTGACGCCCATGGTGTTCGGCGAGCAAGCCGCTCTCGCAGGGTCGTTCGCGCGGGACGGCGTCACCGACACTGCGATGATCAGCTTGGACATCTCATACTCGTCGCTCACCGACGACCCTCGCTTGGCGACGTACTGCTTTGGAGAGAAGGTAAGTGGCGACATCCACTGCAGCCCTCCCCCGGATGTCCTCGCCGACGTGCTGACGCGCCGTGTGGACCCGGCGTCCGTGAACAACACCCAGCCAGGCGTTGGCGTCAGTGAGCCGCTCGAATACGTCGTTCCAGGTGGGGACGCGGTGGAGTAGCCCCAACGATTGTGTTTCGCGGACCGTTCTAGCGTCAGGAGCGGATTGGGGCGGCAGGATGAGCGCGTGGAATGACCGCTTCGCCGCGATAGCGCTCACTGCTACGGCGACGGCGCCGTAGCCGCCACTTTCGCCGCGACAGCGAGATACCGGTGGTTGATCCGGCCCTGCACCCAGCGCGCGCCGGGTATTCGAGTGACCACAGCCGCCGGCCGCGAGTGCTCGGTCACCGTGAAAATGGTTCGCGCGTTCACCACCTCAACGAGGAAATTCTCTTCGCCCTCAAGCGGGTGGCCGGGCAACGTGCGGTAGGTGAAACCGCGCCGTGTGGGCTCGTTGAGCACAGCCGTCACCGCGCAGCGGCTCGTCACCGGGAAATATGGCGCGCGGGCGATGAACAGCCCGCCAACGGTGGCGACTTCTGTCGCTTCAATCAGACGGAACCCCGCGCCGCGGTGCACGTCCCAGTTCAGTAAAGCGCTGGCAACGCGCGCGAAAACGGTGGCATCTCCAACGTCGCGAGAGCGAGCGCTGGAGCGGTAGCCAGCCTCAGCGTCGGGCACAACCTCCACTTGAGGACTACGCGCCGGACTTGCGCCGGAACTCCTTGTGGCCATGTGCCGCGCCATCGCCGCGCACCGCCTTGCCGGACGCGCCGGTACCGGAGGTTGGGCGCGCGGCTTGGCCGTCGTTGCCCACCGCTTGTGCCATCACGGCCTGCTCGTCGTCGGCATCCTTGATCGCCTTGAGGAACGCTTGGGCCTCTGCATCGCGCATCATCTTGGCCATCTTGCCGTGATGAAAAATGGTGACCTCACCGTTGGTGCGAGTGCCGTATCGAAATCCTT
>CAYMRO010000306.1:0-1727 GCA_964392875.1 uncultured Demequinaceae bacterium | reverse complement strand
GGCTCGTCCGCAATGAGCAGGCGCGGCGATCCGGCGAGTGCGCGGGCAATCGCAACGCGCTGCATCTGGCCGCCGGACATCTCGTCGGGCCGGTGCTCGCCGTGGCCCTCCAGCCCAACGAGCTGCAGCATGAGTTCCGCGCGGTGCTCGCGGTCCTCGGAGCTCATCCCACGCAAACGCAACGGAAGCCCAACGTTCTCCGCCGCACTGAGCTCAGGGATGAGCCCAAAGCCCTGGAAGATGAACGCCACCGTGTCGCGGCGAACCGCATCCAGTTCCACGTCTGAACGCCCAACCAACTCAACGCCGTCTACGAGAACCTGCCCAGCGTCGGGCCTATCAAGGGCGCCAATGATGTTGAGCAGCGTTGTCTTTCCGGAACCGGAACGGCCAACCAGCGCCACCAATTCGCCCTTGCCAACCTCAAAGGAAATGTCCTTGAGTGCGTGCACGGCCGTGTGGCCCTCGCCGTACGTACGCTGCACGTTGCGCACCTCGATCATCGCGGTCATGACTGTCCGTCCGGCCACATGCTGAGGTGATCGGCCTCGAGCGTGAGGCGTACGCGGCGCGTCAGCTCCAGGGCCTCGCGGAACTCCCGCGGCACTTGCACTCGGCCCGCTCTATCCATGACCGCGTATTCCTGCGAGATCTCGTGCGATTCCCCGTCGTCGTTGGTGCGCGTGTGGCGAACCACCTCGGAACTTGTGCGCCCGTCTCGAATCGCCACCGTGCGGCCAACCTGCGTGCTCACGGTGGGATCGTGGGTGACAACAACAACGGTGATGCCGTCCTCGGCGCTCGCGGCCCGCAGCACGCCAAAGATGTCGTGTGATGTCTCGGTGTCCAGCTCGCCCGTGGGCTCGTCGGCGAGCACCACGTGCGGCTCGTTCGCGAGCGCCACGGCAATGGCCACGCGCTGCTGCTCGCCGCCGGACATCTGCCGCGGCAAGCGATCTGCGCAATAGCCAACGCCAACGCGATCCAGCAGTTCGGTGGCGCGCGCGGCCCGCTTGGAGTGCGCCATGCCGGCGAGCCCCAGCGGCACTTGCACGTTCTGAGTGGCCGTGAGGTACGAGATGAGGTTGCGCGCGGTCTGCTGCTGCACCAGGCCAACGGCGCCGCGGCGGTAGGCAACCCGCTCCGCGCGAGACATGGAGGTGAGATCCCACTCGCCAACGTTGACGGTGCCCGCGGTGGGTTCGTCGGCGCCCGCGAGGATGGACAGCAGCGTCGATTTACCTGCCCCGGAGGGCCCCACAACGGCGATCATCTCGCCCTTGTCAACGTGCAGGTCGAGGCCCTGAAGGGCCTGCACTTCGATGTTTCCGTGTTTGTGAATGCGAACAACGCTTTCACAAACGATGACTGGGCGAGTTAGGTCGCCACTGTTGGCGCTGGTCCGCGACGGTGCGGGCACTCGTTCCACCTCTCAGCATGCGGGCAAGTTGCGGCTGTTAACCCTCACAGACTAACCGGACCGTAAGCGATTTTGTGTCACTAAATGGGCGGCGGGCACGATCGCAACGTAGCCTCGGAAGATGCGCCCGGACATGCGTCGCCCGCTCGTTCCGGCGTTTGTGGCGCCGTTGGTCGCGCTTGCGGCGGCGAGTTTGCTCCTCGCCGCGTGCAGCTCGGACCCCGCCATCACCCCCACGGCGCAGCCCACGGCAGCGGAGCCAACCACCGCGCCCCAGACCAACTCGCCGTCGCCAACGGCACCCGGC
>CAYMRO010000305.1:0-1728 GCA_964392875.1 uncultured Demequinaceae bacterium | reverse complement strand
CCGCAAGCCCAAGGCCCAGGAGCTTCATGACTCGCGCATCCGAGGTCACGAAGGAGCCAAACACCACCACCATGATCGAGGCGGCGGCCAGGATCACTCGGGAGACCTCGGCCAGGCCGCGCCGCACCGCCACCTTGTTGTCACCTGTGGCGTGGTAGATCTCCGCAACTCGTGACACGAGGAATACCTGGTAATCCATGGACAACCCAAACAGCAGCGCGAACAAGATGAGGGGCGCGAACGGCTCAATGGGCCCGCCCTCGCCAATGCCTATGATCGAGGCTCCAAACCCGTGCTGGAACACGGCCACCACAATGCCGAATGCGGCGCCAGCAGAGAGCAAGTTCATTCCGGCGCCAACGAGCGGCAGCACCACGGACCGGAAGGCCACCGTCAACACGAGCACGGACAGCCCAACCACAATCACAAAGAACAGTGGCAGCGAATCGGCGATCGCATCCGTGAAATCCGCGTTGGAGGCGACTGTTCCGCCAACGTGCACGGTGAGTCCCAGCTCCTCGGCCTGCGCCGTGTAGTCCCCGCGGACGCGGGTGAGCAAGTCAGCAGTCGCCTCGTCTTGGGGGCTTCCCGTGGGGGTCACCCTGATCAGAACGGCATTGCCCTCGGCGTTTGGCAGCGGTCCCTCCACGGCGGCAACGCTCGAATCGCCCGCGAGATCGGCGAGCAGCAACGACAGACCCGCTGGTGGGTTGGTCGCATCAAGAGGTGCCTTGTCGCCAAAGTCAACGGCGAGCACCAACGGGCCGTTGGCGCCGTCGCCAAAACCGTCCGCGATCAAGTCGTATGCAATTCGCGTGGGCGTTCCCACGGGATCGTTGCCTTGATCCGCGTTGCCGAGCCTCAGATCCACCGCCGGGGCCGCGAGGAAGGCGAGCACGGCCACCGCCGCAACGCTCGTCACGAGCGGGTGCCGCTCCACAAACCGTGCCACCGCGCCAGGTTCGGCAACGTGCGGGGCGGCCACAGCGTCGGCCGTAAGGACGGCACGTTCGCGCCGGCTCAGCACCCGGGTCCCGTACATCGTGAGGAGCGCCGGCACTAGCGTGATGGACGCCGCCACAGCGAACAGCACGGTGATGCCGGCCGCGGTCGCAAGGTTGCTGAGGAACGTGATCTGGGGAACGAGCATGCCCGCTAGCGCGATGAACACCGTAATTCCAGCAAAGACAACAGCCCGGCCCGACGTTGCGGTTGCCTTCACAACCGCGTCCGGCACGCTCGTGCCGCCTTTGAGCTCTCGGCGGTACCGGTTGACGATGAAGAGCGCGTAGTCGATGCCAATTCCGAGCCCCAGCAGTACCGACAGCGTTGGCGCTGAGGTGGCGACGGGCGACAGGTTGGATGCCAGCGCAAGCGCGCCGAGCGATCCGGTGAGGGCCACGATCGCGGCGATGAGGGGCACGGTGGTGGCGAGCAAGGAGCCAAAGGCAAAGAAGAGAATGACCGCCGCGAGCAACAGGCCTATGCCTTCGCCCACGCCCACGGTGGGGTTGGAGAGCCTGCTCGCCGCCTGCCCGGCATGGCCAACGGTCAGTGTGGCGTCGCCAATTGATTGGCCGTTGGCGGCGGCCGCGATGTCGCCAATCTTCTGGATGTCCTCAAGCGGCACGTTGTACGCGACGTCGTCATACGTCACGGTCGCGTAGGCGATTGCTCCGTTGCCCGAGACCTGGGCCGCGCCCTCCGGCGTCAGGGGGCTGGAGATGG
>CAYMRO010000304.1:0-1733 GCA_964392875.1 uncultured Demequinaceae bacterium | reverse complement strand
CGGGTGCGCGGGTGCGTGAGTGCGCGGGTGCGCGGGGGTGCGCGAGGGGTGTGGGGGCGTGGGGGCGCCGGGGGCGTGGAGCGTTCGGGTACAGCCGGCGTTGCTCCACCGCAACTGAACAGTCTCACTATGTAAGATGGTGAACCAGAATGTGAGATAGACGCTCCAAATGGTGACAGCACAACCTACGCGGGCGTAGAGTCACTCACATGCAGACGATTCTTGTAGTACCCGGGCGCGCGGACATTTAGTCCAGCACCAGGCATCGTCCGCGCGCATCCCCCAACAGCCACCAAGGCCGAGGGGGTTTTCCATGCGAGGCGGATGCGAGAGCCGCCTCACCGTTCAACATTTTGGAGAGACCATGGCACAGGTCGATACGCCCAAGCCCTCAGCGGTGCGCACGCGCCCCGCAGCCCCGGCGGCACACAGCGTTCCCGCGCAGCCGAGTTCCGGCGAGCCGATGTCGGGTGCGGCATCGCTCATCCGCTCGCTCGAGATGGCGGGCGCCACGGACATCTTTGGCCTCCCGGGCGGCGCGATCCTCCCCGCCTACGACCCCCTCATGGACTCCAAAATCCTGCGCCACATCCTGGTGAGGCACGAGCAGGGAGCCGGCCACGCCGCCCAAGGCTATGCGCACGCAACGGGACGTCCGGGAGTCTGTATCGCAACGTCGGGCCCGGGGGCTACCAACCTCGTCACGCCCATCGCTGACGCCAACATGGATTCCATCCCCATGGTTGCGATCACGGGCCAGGTGGGGGCCGCGTTCATCGGCACGGACGCCTTCCAGGAGGCGGACATTGTGGGCATCACCACGCCCATCACCAAGCACAACATGCTCGTCACCAACCCCGACGACATCCCGCGCGCCATTGCGGAGGCGTTCTACATTGCCACCCACGGCCGCCCGGGCCCGGTGCTCGTGGACGTGACCAAGTCCGCGATGCAGTCGGCGACCACGTTCCAGTGGCCAACGCGCATTGACCTGCCCGGTTTCAATGCCGGTTCCAAGCCGCACTCCAAGACCATCCAGGAGGCCGCACGCCTGCTGGCCACGGCTCGCCGCCCCGTGCTCTACGTGGGTGGCGGGGTGATCCGTTCGGGGGCGTCGGCCGGTTTGCGCAAGCTCACGGACCTCAGCGGCGCCGCAGTGGTGACCACCCTTATGGGCCGTGGCGCGCTGCCGGACAGCCACCCGCAGCACCTGGGTATGCCCGGCATGCACGGCACTGTAGCGGCCGTAGCAGCGCTGCAGAAGGCGGACCTAGTGGTGGCGCTCGGTGCGCGCTTTGACGACCGCGTCACGGGCAAGCTGGACAGCTTTGCGCCCAACGCGATCATCGTGCACGCGGACATTGACCCTGCCGAGATTGGCAAGAACCGCGCCGTTGACGTGCCGATCGTTGGCGACCTCAAGGACGTGTTCGCGGACATGGTGCCGGCGCTCGCGGAGGAGCAGCGCAAGCATGGCCAGCCGGATCTCGCTGAGTGGTGGAAGCAGCTGGACGATTGGCGCGAGACCTACGCCCTTGGCTACACGCGCACCGAAGATGGACTGAGCAGCCCTCAGCACGTTATTCAGCGACTTGGAGAGCTCAACGACCCGGACAAGACGATCTTCACCTCGGGCGTTGGCCAGCACCAGATGTGGGCCAGCCAATTCATTAAGTACGAGCACCCCAACACGTGGATCAATTCGGGCGGACTTGGCACCATGGGATTCTCGG
>CAYMRO010000303.1:0-1740 GCA_964392875.1 uncultured Demequinaceae bacterium | reverse complement strand
AGGTGAGCGGTGAAAATGGGGCCAAAATCACCGCTGACCTACCCCAATGTTGAGGGGAGGGCGCGGGCCACACACTGATTCCGGCCCCACCCCCGCACGGGACCAACCCCTTGCTGGCTCCTGCACGGGGCGTTTGCTACACTTGACGACGGCCCTCGCGGGAGGTTGGCTGCTGTCCCCGCGAAATCGCACGTTTTCATGGCATACGAACACGCACGCGCGCGTTCATAACTCTTAAGGATTCACGTTGACCTCAGTACAGAAGGCTCGCCGCCAGGTTCGCCTGTCGCGCAGCCTGGGCCTCGCCCTGACGCCCAAGGCAGTCAAGCACTTCGAGAAGCGCCCTTACCCTCCGGGTGAGCACGGCCGCACCGCTCCGCGCAAGGAAAGCGCCTCCGCCGTTCGCCTGCGCGAGAAGCAGCGTCTGCGCGCCCCGCACGCCCTTCGCGAGAAGCAGATGACCTCTACATACGCCGAGGCGAAGAAGGAGACCGGCCTGACCGGTGAAAACTTCGTTGAGCTGCTCGAGATGCGCCTCGACGCACTGGTGCTGCGTGCCGGCTTTGCCCGCACCATCCTGCAGGCGCGCCAGACGGTCCTGCACCGCCACATCCTCGTTGACGGCAAGATCGTTGACCGCCCCTCGTTCCGCGTGGCGCCCGGTCAGACCATTCAGATCAAGCCCAAGGCCGTGACCCTGGAGCCCTACATGGCCGCCGCCGCTGGCGCGCACCGTGACGTGCTCCCCGAGGTTCCGGACTACCTGGACGTCAAGCTCGAGAAGCTCACGGCCACGCTCGTGCGTCGCCCCAAGCGCGCCGAGGTGCCCGTCACGTGCGACGTGCAGCTCGTTGTCGAGTATTACGCCCGCTAGTAGCGCCACCCGCTAGTAGGCTCGTAGCGATCGTACGCAACAGCCGCTGGACCTTGGCATTCGTCGAGGTCCGGCGGCGTTGCTGTTTCAGGAGGACTAACGCATGCTGACGTCGGATATCCGTCAACGCTGGCTCGATTACTTCGAGTCTCGCGACCACGCCGTTGTGCCGTCCGCGTCGTTGATCTCGCCCGACCCCAGCCTGCTCTTCACCGTTGCAGGCATGGTGCCGTTCATTCCCTACATGACGGGGGAGTTGCAGGCGCCGTGGCCGCGCGCCACGAGCGTGCAGAAGTGCATCCGCACACCCGACATCGAAGAGGTGGGCAAGACCACGCGGCACGGCACGTTCTTCCAGATGAACGGCAACTTCTCCTTTGGCGACTACTTCAAAGAGGGCGCCATCGAATACGCGTGGGACCTCATCACGGGTGCTGAGGCAGACGGCAAATACGGCTTCAACGCGGACGACGTGTGGGTCACCGTCTACGAAGACGATGACGAGGCCGCCTCGCTCTGGAAAGAAATCGCTGGCCTGCCCAATGAGCGCATTCAGCGCCGCGGCATGGCGGACAGCTTCTGGTCAACGGGGCAATCAGGCCCGGACGGTCCGTGCAGCGAGATCTACTACGACCGCGGCCCGGAGCACGGCGCCGAGGGCGGCCCGATCGCCGACGAGGAGCGTTACCTCGAGGTCTGGAACCTGGTGTTCATGCAGGACCAGCTGTCGACGGTACGCAGCAAGGTCGACTTCGACATCGCCGGCCCGCTGCCCGCGAAGAACATCGATACCGGCATGGGCCTGGAGCGGATGGCCACGATCCTGCAGGGTGTCGAGAACCTGTACGAGATCGACACCACCCGCC
>CAYMRO010000302.1:0-1768 GCA_964392875.1 uncultured Demequinaceae bacterium | reverse complement strand
TGCAGCCCATGCTCGACGCCGTTGTTGACTACCTGCCGTCCCCGCTGGACGTGCCGGCCATCGAGGCTCACGACCCCAACGACGAAGAGAAGGTCATCGAGCGTCACGCTGACGCCACCGAGCCCTTCGCCGCGCTCGCCTTCAAGATCGTGTCGCACCCGTTCTTCGGTCGCCTCACGTACATCCGCGTGTACTCCGGTCACCTCGACTCTGGCGCGCAGATCGTGAACGCGACAAAGGGCAAGAAGGAGCGCATCGGCAAGATCTTCCAGATGCACGCCAACAAGGAGAACCCCGTGGAGTCCGTGACCGCTGGTCACATCTACGCGGTGATTGGCCTCAAGGACACCACCACGGGCGACACTCTGTCGGACTCGGCCAAGCAGGTTGTGCTCGAGTCAATGACGTTCCCGGACCCGGTCATCTCGGTTGCCGTTGAGCCCAAGACCAAGGGCGACCAGGAGAAGATGTCCACGGCCATTCAGAAGCTCGCCGAAGAGGACCCCACGTTCCGCGTGCGCCTCGACGACGAGACGGGCCAGACCATCATCTCCGGCATGGGCGAGCTTCACCTCGACATCATCGTTGACCGCATGCGTCGCGAATTCAAGGTTGACGCCAACGTTGGCAAGCCGCAGGTTGCGTACCGCGAGACCATCCGCAACACGGTTGACAAGCACGATTACACGCACAAGAAGCAGACGGGTGGCTCCGGCCAGTTCGCCAAGGTGCAGATCGCGCTTGCACCCCTTGGGCCCGACGCTGAGGTTCAGTACGAGTTCGTCAACGCCGTTACCGGTGGTCGCGTTCCGCGCGAATACATCCCGTCGGTGGACGCCGGTATGCAGGACGCGATGCAGGTTGGCGTGCTCGCCGGCTACCCCATGGTTGGCATCAAGGCCACGCTGCTCGATGGTGCTTACCACGAGGTTGACTCGTCCGAAATGGCGTTCAAGATCGCTGGCTCGATGGCCTTCAAGGAGGCCGCGCGCAAGGCGAACCCTGCACTGCTTGAGCCCATCATGGCCGTTGAGGTGCGCACGCCCGAGGAGTACATGGGCGACGTCATCGGCGACCTCAACTCTCGCCGCGGCCAGATCCGTTCTATGACGGACGCTGCAGGCGTTAAGGTTATCGATTCTTTGGTGCCGCTGTCCGAGATGTTCGGCTACGTCGGCGACCTGCGTTCCAGGACGCAAGGCCGTGCGGTGTACTCGATGCAGTTCGACAGCTACGCCGAGGTTCCTCGCAATGTTGCCGAGGAGATCATCGCAAAGACCCGGGGCGAGTAGTCCCACCGGTTGAAAATAAGAAACAATAACGACCAGTAGGGACGAACGCTCCACACGGTGCCAAGTAACTACCCGAGTCTGAAGAAACAATCCAGGAGGAAGCGACCATGGCTAAGGCCAAGTTCGAGCGGAACAAGCCGCACGTCAACATCGGCACCATCGGCCACGTTGACCACGGTAAGACGACGCTCACCGCTGCGATCTCGAAGGTCCTGCACGACAAGTACCCGGACGTGAACCCGTTCACGCCGTTTGCTGACATCGACAAGGCCCCCGAAGAGCGCGAGCGCGGTATCACCATCAACATTGCGCACATCGAGTACGAAACCGAGAAGCGTCACTACGCCCACGTGGATGCACCAGGCCACGCGGACTACATCAAGAACATGATCACCGGTGCCGCCCAGATGGACGGCGCAATCCTCGTGGTTGCCGCGACCGACGGTCCCATGGCTCAGACGCGTGAGCACGTGCTC
>CAYMRO010000301.1:0-1773 GCA_964392875.1 uncultured Demequinaceae bacterium | reverse complement strand
CCGATCGCCGGTGGGTGTCTGCGGTGCATCCGGGAAGACGTGGCCCAGGTGCGAATCGCATGCCGCGCAGCGGACCTCGGTGCGGGTCATGCCAAGGGACGTGTCTTCGATGAGCGTCACCGCGTCGTTGTCCATCGCCTCGTAGAAGGATGGCCAGCCGCAGTGCGAATCAAACTTGGTGCCGGATCCGAACAGTTCCGCGCCGCACGCGCCGCACTTGAAGACGCCGGGCCGCTTCTCGTCAAGGAGGGCTCCGGTCCACGGCCGTTCGGTGGCGGCTTCGCGCAACACCTTGAACTCAAACTCACCCAGTTGTGCGCGCCATTCGGCGTCCGTCTTGATGATCTTGTTGAGGGACATATCGACTCCTTCCAACCCCAGCCTATGCGGGGCACGAGCCGCCCGGCCTCCCTAAAGGGGGGTTGGGGGCCAGGCGACTCGTTTCATTCACCCGAGTGGCTGCGAGGCATACGCCTCGCGGTCACACCCATAGGACGCTGAGCGAGTTCACTTTGTTCCCGGGCTGGCACGTGTCGAATCTCGCGCGCCGCGTTCGTAGTCATGTCACAGTGGGTGTGGAGCCCACGAGAGAGGAAATCATGAGCCACTACCTTTTTAGCGTGATGCACGATTACGTCAACAATCCGCCCATCGCTGACCCCACCAAGGACGCCGAGATGTATGCCCGCGTTGGGGCCTTCAACGAGTCCATCGCGGACAAGATCGTCTTTGCGGGTGGCCTCGAGGCTCCCAGCACCTCAACCGTGGTGCAGGAGCGCGACGGCCAACTGCTGATCTCCGACGGCCCCTACGCGGAGACCAAGGACATGGTTGGCGGCTTCTGGGTCATTGAGGCTGCCGATCTTGACGAGGCCATCGCACTTGCTCAGCGCGCTACCGTCGCATGCGGCGTTCCCGTTGAGGTGCGACCCTTCCAGGCGGATTCCTGACGTGGCCCGGTACCTGTTCAGCGTGGTTCACGACTACGCCAACAACCCGCCTATGGCCGATCCCGCTGCGGACGCAGAGATGTTCGAGCGCGTGGGTGCCTTCAACGAATCCATCAAGGACCAAATCCTGCTGATGGGCGGCCTCTACGCTCCGGATTCGGCCACCACGTGCAGCGTCATCAACGGCGAGGCAATCGCTACGGACGGCCCCTACACGGAGTCAAAGGAGCTCATCGGTGGCCTGTGGATCATCGATGCGGCGTCGCACGACGAGGCCGTTGAACTGGGCAAGCGCGCCACGCAGGCGTGCGGCGTGCCTGTAGAAGTACGTCCCTTCCACGAGCTATAGCCCATGCCCAGATATCTACTGTCCGTCAACAACGACTACTCGGCGCCGCCGCCAACGGCTGAGCGTATGCGCGAGTTCTACGAGTCCGTGGGCGCGCTGGAGCAGCAGCTTCACGACGAGGGCGCGTGGGTGTTCGGGGCCGGGCTTGGCGATGCGCGGCAGGCCGTAGTTGTTGACGCCTCGGGTCCGGCACCACTCATGACGGAGGGTCCGTTCGCGGAGGCTCGCGAGCACCTTGGAGGGTTCTGGGTGGTTGAGGCCAGGGATCAGGAGCATGCGCAGGCGATAGCGGTGCGAGCCTCCGGTGCGTGCGGCGCTCCCATCGAGGTACGAGCCGTGCAGCAGGACAGCGATGGCTGAGCCTCAAGCGGAAGTCGCCATTGCGGAGACCTTCCGACTTGAGAGCGGCAAGGCCGTGGCCACGCTCGAGGACGCCGACGCCAACCGCGGCAACACCAAGGCCCTCGCCACCTT
>CAYMRO010000300.1:0-1816 GCA_964392875.1 uncultured Demequinaceae bacterium | reverse complement strand
TGCAGTACATCGCTCCAACCATGATGTTCATGCTCGCCGTGTGGTACTTCCACGAGGAGATGTCTCTGGGGCGCTGGATTGGGTTTGCCCTGGTGTGGGTGGCACTCGTCGTGATCACCGTTGACGGCTGGCGAGCACGCTCCCGCAGCGCGCCTATCCCTGCGACGGAGCCGGTGTAGACGAGGGCGCTTCAGAGACGCCAGGTGGCAGCGGTTCGCTGGACCCAGTGGGTTGGGGCTCCTGCACAAACGGAGAAGATGTCACCGTACTGAGGCTTGCGCCGCCGCCTTCGCACGTGGGCGGGGGCGCACCGTCAGCGTTGTATGTGGACGCGATCGAGAACGTCTCCCCGTGAGGCAATCCACCCACACGGAGTGCCACCGAGATCACGTCCGTGCGCCCCTCGATGTCCGGCATCGCATCCCCCTCCTTGAGCCGGGTGACCTCTTCACCCTGTGCGGTGGTGATGACCGCGTCTGTGTATGCGCCCTCCGGCACGGAATCTCCCAGGTATCCCATGCCGCCACCAAGAGTGGTTATCGCCAGGGTCATCGACAATTCCACGGTGTCGACCCCGTGGGGCACGTTTGCGGGAACAACGGTGGTCCATTTGTAGTCATCCTCGTAACGGCTGTGCCCGTCCCAATCAAGAAAACTGGAGTTTCCCCACTCGTCAAAGTCAAAGACGATTGGCTGGGCGCGGAACGCTGGATCCTCAATCATCTGCTTCATCACGAGCGGATACTGCTTGCCGTCGTGAGCATAGATGTAGTCACCGTGGGCGTCAGGCAACACCTGGGTGGTGGTCCCATCCGCTAGCACCGCTACCACCCTTGGGTCCGGCGAGTCCGGCCGCAGATCAACGTAGCCGCGCACCGCAAACGACAAGTGGCCCCGCGCCGCCAAGTTGGGAGGCGCGTAGATGGACACCGTGCACGTGGCGCTCGGCACCGGGCTCGCAGGCTGCGCGAACCTCCCACCGGGCGCGAGCATCCATACGGCGCCAATGGCGCCCGCACCCACAACCGCAACGGTCCCCGTTCCAGCGGCCCGCACCGTACGCCGGCGGCGAATGGCAGAGACCGTGCGCCGCGCATCGCGGTTGCGGCCGCGGGCGCCCGCCTCGTTTGCGGCAAAGGCGTCTAGCAGTGAACCACTGAGCGTGCTCATCGCAGCTCCTCTCCTGGCACGGCCTCAACCCGTACCGTCTCCCTTGAGTCAATTTCCACGGCGAGCAAGCTTGCCAGCCTGGCCGACGCGTCGGCTAAGTAGCGCTTCACCGTTCCCTCAGCGAGGTCCAGGTGGGCGGCAATCTGCGGCACCGTGAAGTCGTCGAAGAATCGCAACACGATGCACGCACGCTCGCGCGGGGCAAGTTCTTGAAGGGCGCGGCGGACGTCCAAGCCCGCATCGAGATCCGCGGGAATCCGCTCTCGCTCGAACGCCCGCTGGGTGGTGCGTTGACGTGCCGAGCGCGAACGCGCCCTATCGATGACGAGGGTGGGCATGACCCTGCGCACATACGCCTCGGCATGGTCGAGGTCCGTGATGGCGCGCCTGCGCGAGAACGTCTTGACGATGGCGTCATGCACCAGGTCCTCGGCATCGTCGCCGCGCGAAACAAGCATCCCGGCATACGCCGCGAGCCGCGAGCCGCGCTCGGCAATGAGCCGCTCCACGAGCAACTGCCAGCCACTCACGAACCCTCCCCAATGTTGGTCATACCCCTACACACGGGCGCCGAGGGCGAATCGTTGGGTCGCGACTTTAGTTCGAGGGTTCGCTACAGCACCGTGGCGATGATCATGCCGTCGTA
>CAYMRO010000299.1:0-1823 GCA_964392875.1 uncultured Demequinaceae bacterium | reverse complement strand
CCAGCTCCCACTTGATGGCGTTAAGCCCCATGCGGTGTGCGAGCGGCGCGTAGATCTCGAGCGTCTCTTGGGCTTTGCGACGAGCGCTCTCAGGCGTCACGAATTCCCACGTGCGCGCGTTGTGCAGGCGATCGCACAACTTGAGCAGCAAGACCCGGATGTCTTTGGCCATGGCCACGACCATCTTGCGCACGGTCTCTGCTTGGGCCGCGTCACCGTACTTGACCTTGTCGAGTTTGGTGACGCCGTCCACGATCATGGCTACTTCGTCGCCAAACTCGTCGCGAATGCGCTCCAGCCCAAACTCCGTGTCCTCGACCACGTCGTGCAGTAGCGCGGCCGCGATCACCGAGTCCGGGAGTCCAAGGTCCGCAATGATCTGCGCCACCGCAATGGGGTGAGTGATGTACGGCTCACCGCTCTTGCGCTCCTGGCCCTGGTGCGCCTCTTGCGCCACGCCATACGCCTGCTCAATGAGCAGCGTCTTGGACTTGGGGTACATCCGGTGGAACGTCTCGAGCACGCCGTCAATCGCGGTGGGCTCGCGCGTGCTACGCCGTAAGAACGAACGTCCGGGCGAGGCGGAGGCGCGCGTCTCGGTCATCGCAGCCTCCTTCGTTCCAAGGGAACTACCAGTCTACTTGCGACTCTTGCGCTTAGGTTGCGCTCCCTGGCCCTTGTGCGTGCCCGGCTGCAATGCGCCAACCCGCACGTGACCCTCCTCGTCAACCTCAACGTCGGACTTTCCGGAGGCCCGCAGCTCAAGCACCTTCTTGGTGTGTTCCTGAATGCGTTCCTCGCGGTCGCGTAGCGTGACCTCGAGGGGTGTGGCCACAAAGATCGACGAGTAGGTGCCAACGGCCATACCAACGAAGAGCGCGAGCGAGATGTCCTTAAGCGTTCCCGCGCCCAGCACAAACGCGCCAATGAACAGGATCGCCGCAACGGGAAGCAGTGCAACCACCGACGTGTTGATGGAGCGCACGAGCGTCTGGTTGAGGGCAAGGTTGGCGAGCTCGTCATAGGTGTAGCGGCTCTGTGTGGTGAGGCCATCAGTGTTCTCGCGCACCTTGTCGAACACCACCACGGTGTCGTACAGCGAGTAGCCAAGGATCGTTAGGAAGCCGATCACCGACGCAGGTGTCACCTCGAACCCAACGAGCGCGTAGATGCCCACGGTGAAGATGAGGTCGTGGACCAGGGCAATGATGCCCGCCACAGCCATGCGCCACGCACGGAAGTACGCGGTCATCACGAGCGCCACCAGGATGAGGAACACTACGAGCGACTGAATCGCCTTCTTACCCACTTCGGTACCAAATGTGGGACCGATCTGGTCCGCGCTCACCTCGCTTTGCGGAACCTCATATGCCACGGCGAGACCCTCTTCGATCTGCCTGGAAGCCTCAAGGCTGACCACACCTATCTTCACGTGAATGCTGTCAACGCCCAGGATCGCGATATGCGCTTCTTGGTCCGGCGCATATTTGGCCACCACGTCTTCGGCGATCTGCGGATCCGGGTTGGGCGCGTGCGAGACCTGGTAGACGTTGCCGCCCGTGAAGTCCACACCAAAGTTGAGTCCGCGGGTGAACAGCACCACGATGCACAGCAACAGTGCCGCGGCGGAAATGGTGAGCCACATGCGCCGCTTGGGGACGATCGCATAGGTCTTTTCGCCCGAGTGCAGCTGGTTGCCCCATTCGCCAAGTGATCGCTTCACTTGCCCTCTCCCTTCGCTGCGGCTGCCTTGCGTTCAGCAAGCGTGAGGCCCGACGCTGGGTCGGCTGCCTCTGTTGGCGTTGCCACTGAGCGTCCACGGC
>CAYMRO010000298.1:0-1829 GCA_964392875.1 uncultured Demequinaceae bacterium | reverse complement strand
CCCCCACACTTCCGTGACCTTCATCCAGCTGGCATGCTCGGGCGCGGCGATAGTCGACACGTTCGAGGACCCCAGCTACCGCAAGGGGGCAAGTGACCCGGATGACCCAGCTACTGGCGGCATGAAAGATGCGTACGCGGGCGTGGAACACGCGGCCACGTGCGATGATCCGGGGACGCCCTGCCCGTCCCTGCGACCCTCGCAACTGTCCCAGATGCAGCAACTGCTTGGGCCGCGTGCGGCCGATGCTGTGCTGGTGTCCATTGGGGCAAACGACGTGCGATTCTCCAGCACGCTGAAGTCTTGCTTGCTACCGCCCCTCGCCTTGCCGGGCCTTGTGGCGGGCTGCGATGAAAGCAACGCGGCGGAGGAGCACGACGCGCGCATGGACGAGTTGCCTGCCCGTTACCAGCAATTGGCAAACGGTTTTGATGCCGCCGGAGTTGACCCCAGCTCAGTGCACATCACGGAGGACTTTGACCCCACCGGCAATCAGTACGGCTTGGCGGAACTGCGGTGCATCGGCCATAACGAGGACCTTCCCGATGGACTCGGCAATGCCGCGACCGGAGGCTTGTGGGCGTTCGCAAACAACATCGACCTGGTGACGGACGCAGAAGCTCGCTGGGCGCGAGACCACGTAGTGGCGGGCCTCAATCTCACTGTGAGTCAAGCGGCCGCCACTCACGGGTGGGACTATGTGGGAGGCATTGCGAGCCAATTCCGCACGCACGGTTACTGCTCCACGAACCCGTGGGTGGTACGCCTTGGCGAATCGCTGTCTAAGCAAGACGACGAGTTTGGCGCCTTCCACCCCAATCGGGCGGGCCAGGTGGTGTACGGCGACGCGCTGTACACACACATCGCGGGGCTCGCCCAAGTGCCTCCCACCGCCGTGTCCGACGCTGCCCCCAGTGGCGCGCCATCGGTGGGTGACGTTGTGGTGCTTGCAAGCGACGTTTGGGCGGCCCAGCCGGAACTGAGGTCGGTAGCGCTCACCACCACGGGCGGAACCCCCGTTGTTGGGTCCGTGCGTTCGCTGCAGAAGGGCAGCGGCTGGGGTGCCGTCGCGGTCGATGGCACGTCCTCCGTGGGGGTATGGACGGGCGAGTTCGGTGGCTTCGCGGCGCAATTGGGAAGCCGGCCAAATGCCGCGGTGCAGGATGTCAGCATCGTGCAGGCGAGCGACGACGGCTCGCGCTTGGTGACGGACCGGAAGACGGCGGTGCATGCCAAGCTGTGGCTCTCCGGCACCGGCAGCGTGACTACAGACGTCACCACCACCGTGACCTCACAGGGTGAACTTGGCGACACCGTAGTAGTTGGCCCCGTCACGGAACACGTGACCCTCCACCCGGGAACCAACGACGTGCTGCTACCTGTGGACGACGTCCTCTCCGCTCCCGTGGCGTCCGTACTAGTGGCAAAAGTGGGCGTCACGGACCCGGCTGGCGCGAGCGATGATGACGCCGCAGACAACGAGCTGAACACGGCGCCCGGCGACTTTGTGCCAACCATGGAGACGCGGCCCCTCAGGGTGGTGTTTGCGCCACTCGACTTTGGCGCGGCTACCGTGGAATGCGGCGAAATCGCCTCAAAGGCGAACATCTGGGTGGCGTGGGCGCAACAGTTGCTGCCGGTGCCAGACAACGGCATCCAGGGTGACCTGGCGTGCACGCCCCAACTGTTCGCACCGAGCGCGAGCGCCGCAGGGATCGCGCAGGCGCTGGGTGAACTGGACCTGCTCGCCAGGGAGTCCGGCGTGGATTCAGTGGTGGGAGTTGTGCCCAACGGCTGGCTGGGCAACGCACTCGGCGACGCTTCCGTGG
>CAYMRO010000297.1:0-1832 GCA_964392875.1 uncultured Demequinaceae bacterium | reverse complement strand
GGACGATGTCGTGAACTCCCGGCTGATCCCACGCGGGATGATGATCGGCTCCCGGAGTGACGTCCACGAGCTCACTCGACTTTGCCATGCCGTGTGCAACGTCCACGCGGAAGCCCGCGACGCCGCGATCAAACCAGAACTTAATCACATCGTCGAAATAACGCACCACGCCCTCGTGGGACCAGTTGATGTCTGGTTGCGTTGAATCGAAAAGGTGCAGGTACCACTGCCCCGGCGTCCCGTCGGCCTCGACGATTCGGCTCCACGCCGAGCCACCAAAAACGGATTCATAGTTTGTGGGAGGCAACTCGCCTTGGTCCCCACGGCCGTTGGCGAAGTGAAAGCGCGCGCGCTCGTCAGACCCGGGCCCGGCAGCCAGCGCCGCCTGAAACCATTCGTGATCCGAGGAGCAGTGGTTCGCCACCATGTCCATGACCACCGCGAGCCCGCGATCACGTGCGGCGGCCACGAGCGCGTCGAAATCCTCGAGGGTTCCGTAGTCGGGATTGATCGCGAAGTAGTCCGCGATGTCGTAACCGTGGTCGCGCTGCGGCGAGGCGTAGCAGGGGTTGAGCCACAAGGCATCGACGCCGAGTTCCACGAGGTAATCGAGCCGGCTCGTGAGGCCGCGCAAATCGCCGATCCCATCGCCGTTGGCGTCCTTGAATGACCGCAGATACACCTGGTAAACGACGGCCCCCTCCCACCAGTTGCTAGTGAGCGAAGGGTCGCCATGCGGGGGTGTCATGCGTCCAAGTGTATCGATTAACAAGGGTGTCTATTAGCAAGCGTATTGATTAGCAAGAGTGCTGATGATTCCCACGAGTCCGTGCTGCTCGCGTGACGCACGTGGGCAGATATGCGAAAGAGGGCAGCCCCAGTTTCCCAGGACCGCCCTCATTCGTGAAAGCCGACTTACGCCTCGGCGGGAACCGCCTCGGCGCCTGCCTCCTCGACCACACCAAGCGAGAGCTTGCCGCGGGGGTCAACCTCGGTGATCTCCACCTGGATCTTCTGACCAACGGCGAGCACGTCTTCAACGTTCTCCACGCGGGCACCGCCAACGAGCTTGCGGATCTGCGAGATGTGCAGCAGACCGTCGCGGCCCGGCGTGAGGGAAACGAAGGCGCCAAAGGCAACGGTCTTGACGACCGTGCCAACGAAACGCTCGCCAATCTCCGGGATGTGCGGGTTGGCGATCGCGTTGATCGCCGCGCGCGCGGCCTCGGCGGACGGGCCATCGGTGGCGCCGATGTACACGGTGCCGTCGTCTTCGATGGAGATGTCCGCACCGGTGTCGTCCTGGATCTGGTTGATCATCTTGCCCTTAGGGCCAATGACCTCGCCGATCTTGTCAACGGGGATCTTCACCGCGATGACGCGAGGAGCGAAGGGGCTCATCTCGTCGGGGGTGTTGATGGCCTGCTCCATGACGCCAAGGATGTGGATGCGGGCGTCGTGCGCCTGAGCCAGGGCACCGGCGAGCACTGAGGCAGGGATGCCGTCGAGCTTGGTGTCCAGCTGAATGGCGGTCACAAACTCGGACGTTCCAGCAACCTTGAAGTCCATGTCGCCGAACGCGTCTTCCGCACCGAGGATGTCGGTGAGAGCTGCGTAACGGGTCTCACCATCAACGGTGTCGGAAACGAGGCCCATGGCGATACCCGCGACGGGCGCCTTGAGGGGCACACCCGCGTTGAGCAGTGCGAGGGTCGAGGCGCACACGGAACCCATCGACGTGGAGCCGTTGGAGCCCAACGCCTCGGACACCTGACGGATCGCGTAGGGGAACTCCTCGCGCGACGGAAGCACGGGCACCAGGGCACGCTCTG
>CAYMRO010000296.1:0-1849 GCA_964392875.1 uncultured Demequinaceae bacterium | reverse complement strand
CGGCCCCACAGGCGTTCGCGCGGGCCGACCGGTTCACGTGCGTAGGCGTTTCCCGCCAGGCGCTCGTTCAAAGTTGGAACTTGAACGGCGGCGCGGAAATTGCCAGCGCGCCCTTGCCTGAAATCGTGCGCTCGCGCTTTCAATCGCTGCTGGGCAAGGCGCTGAACATCCGGCAACTCGATCCCGGCTCGTGCAATGGCTGCGAGGCGGAAATAACGGCTCTTACCAGTCCTTTCTATGATCTCGAACGCTTTGGAATTCATTTTGTCGCCTCGCCCAAGCATATCCACGAGGCTCGCGCTCACCGTTTCCGTGCCTTGGTACACGTCCGGCACGCCAGGCAGGGTCAGGGACAAGAGCTTTTGGGACAGGATCGCTGCGCGCTCGGCACCGGCGCGGGCGGCATGCCACGCCAGCACGTTCTCGCGCACAGTGGGGTCCACGTGGGTGGACTGCGCAAACCACAGCACTTGGTTCTCGTAATGCTCGTTCACGGCGGTCCACGTGGTGTGGGTCTTCGCCTCGCGCATCGCCTTGGTGAGGTACGTCTCGAGCCGGTCCCAGTCCATCAGCGCGTTCTCGTCTGACGTGCCCACGAGCGTCTGCCACCACAAGTTCTCTGTGCGGCCATCGAGTTCAGGTGGCCGCATGGGTTCGGTGTGCGCCTGCATCTGCGTCACGAAGTCGTCCCAGGCGCCGGCATATTCGCCTAGCACCCCCAGCCGCGCGCGCACGTCTTCCGAGCGTTTGGTGTCATGGGTGGTGAGACACGTCATGGCATGGGGGTACGTCGTTTGCCGTTCCGCTGCCCAGGCGTGGAGCGTGCCCGGCGGCAGGCTGAATTGCGATGCTGGCGAACCCACTTCACACAGCGCCAGCAAGTGCGTCCAGCGGTAGTACGCGGTGTCTTCCACGCCCTTCGCCATGACGGCTCCGCAAGCTTGCTGGAAGCGCGTGATGAGTTCACTTCGGTCAGCGTCGAGCCGTCTGCCCGCACTGCCCACCTCGGCGCCGCACAGGAGGTCTACCACCACGTCGAGAGTCTCGTGGCGCTCGGGATCCAGGCGTTCGCGCGCGCGCTCGGTGGCGCTCGCAATAGCCTCCAACGAGTTTCGCGACGGCCGCGTGCCCGCAACGACGTACGCGCGGTAACGGTCGAACGCCACGATGAGTGCGGTGAGGCAGTCATACAGCGCCGCCCACGTGTGGTCCCGCAGCCGCACGTCGGTGGTACAGATGCCGTGCGCTAGCGACGCAAGCCGCCGCACCTCCGATGCGAGCGATTGGGTGACGATCTCTCGCTTCGCCTCGTCAACAATTGCGGGCAGGGCGCCCATCGCGTCGCCGGCAACGCGGTACATGGTGGCCGCGAGGCCCGACGCTCCGCTTGGGTCCCGCAGCACCGCACCAAGGCGCCAAGCGGCGTCGTAACCTGTGGTTCCGGCGGTCTTCCAGGAGGTGGGCAAGCGCTCCTCGCCTTCGAGGATCTTCTCCACCACAATCCACGCGTCATTCGTGACTTCGGCGAGTCTCGCGATGTACCCCTTGGGGTCAGCGAGCCCGTCTGGGTGATCAACGCGCAAGCCCTGCAAGGTGCCGTCGTTGACGAGCGACACGAGCAGGCTGTGGGTGGCGTCAAAGACATCTGGATCTTCCACGCGCACGGCCACCAGCGAGCCAACGTCAAAGAACCGCCGGTAGTTCAATTCCTCGTTGGCAACGCGCCAATAGGCGAGGCGATAGTGCTGCTCCTCCACGAGCCGCGCCATGGGCAAGTTCTCGGTGCCCTCGCGCACGGGGAATAGGCGCTCGAAGTAACGCAGCACCGGCACCTCGCCCGCGTCTTCGA
>CAYMRO010000295.1:0-1868 GCA_964392875.1 uncultured Demequinaceae bacterium | reverse complement strand
GTCAAGGACCGCGTCAAGGTGGAGCTGAGCGGTGGAATTCGTGATGACGAGAGCCTCAAGCGAGCCATGGCAACGGGTTGCACCCGCGTGAACCTTGGCACGGCCGCTCTGGAAAACCCCACGTGGACTGCGCAGGCAATCGCGGAATACGGCGACCGCGTGGCCGTTGGCCTGGACGTGCGCGGCACCACTCTCGCGGCGCGCGGCTGGACGGAAGACGGCGGCGACCTCTGGGAAGTCCTGGCACGTCTCGACAGCGAAGGCTGCTCCCGCTACGTGGTCACGGACGTTAAGAAGGACGGCATGCTGAGCGGGCCAAATGTGGACTTGCTCAAAGAGGTGGCAAGCGCCACAACGGCTCCTGTGGTGGCGTCGGGCGGAATCAGCTCGCTCGCGGACATTGCGGCGCTGCGCGCGCTCACGGCGGATGGCATCGAGGGCGCGATCGTTGGCAAGGCGCTTTACAACGGCAATTTCACGCTTCCGGAGGCCCTTCGTATCGCTGGTCAGCCGTAGGTCGTAGAGTTCCACCATGGCAGAGGACGAGCCACTCAAGGAGATTCCCGAGTCGATCTTCGCGGACGACGACGGCTCCGCAGACGCGCGCCTCGCCCAAGCCATCATCAAGTATTCGCGCGGCAAAGGCCCGCTGACGGACGTGGTGGACGCGCTCGCCTACGCGCGAGTGCTCATTCCCGTCTTTGCGCACGGCGAGCAAAGGCACGTGGGCAAGCACGGGCTTGAGCAGGATTCCGTGGCATCTACCGGCGTGGTTGCCGTACAAATGCCCGACGGCCGTGCGGCTCTCCCCGCATTCACCGACGTTGAGGCGATGCGGCTTTGGAACCCCGATGCGCGCCCCATTCCGGCAGAAGGGCCGCGGGCTGCGCTCGCGGCGGTGAACGAGGAGTGGAGCACGATTGTGCTCAACCCGGGCATGGAGACGGTGCTCATCCCGCGTCCCGCGGTGTGGGCGCTTGGGCGTGGCGAGCACTGGCGGCCGGCGGTGGTCGAGGGCCGTGTGGACGACGAAGTGCGCTCCGCCGTGGAAGCCGCCGTCACGCTTGATGACAGCCTGCGTCGCGTGGGCGTGGCGCCCGGTCGCGGTGCCGAGGTGGCCGTGGTGTTGAGCCTGGTATCCGGCCTCACACAGCCCGAACTCGACATCATCCTGAGCCGCGTCCAGCGCGAACTCGCCTACAGCGATGTGGTGGCGCAGCGCCTCGACAGCCTAGAGTTGCGGCTCGCCGAGGCATAACTAACCGAGGCGTAGCAACTAGCCCTGCGCCTTGCAGTCAGCCTTGTTCTTCTCGGCTTTGTCCAGATTCGCGAGGAAGAACCGGAGTGTGACCACGTCAACGACGTAAGACGTGTGGACGTTGTCCGAGGCGAATAGCACGCCCACTACCTCACCCTTCCTATTGGCCACCGGGGAGCCAGAGTTGCCAGGGTGTGACTCCACGTCAATCATGCCGACCAGGTCATCGTTCAGCTTCAACTCGTCCCACACTAGGTCAAGGAATGGTCCCTGACGCGTGACTAGCTCTTCGCCTTTGGGATAGCCCGCGATGGTGACGACGTTGTTATGTGCGGCTCCCAGATACGCGAGCGTCACGATGTTGGGGAACGTGCCTTTGATCGTGATGAGCGCCAAATCTGCTTTGCGCGAGAGCACTGCGGCCGTGCCCGTGTATGTGGCGCCGTCGAAGCCCGTAAGGGTGATGTCCGTGGCGCCCTCCGCCACGTGGCGATTGGTGACGGCATGGTGGGCGTCGATCGCGAATGCGCTACCCGTGCCGTACTTTGTGCGCGTTCGCACGTGCACAAAGTACGGCACGGGTAGCGCCTGGCGCTCGAGCTGCGTGAAG
>CAYMRO010000294.1:0-1883 GCA_964392875.1 uncultured Demequinaceae bacterium | reverse complement strand
GATGCGCGCTGTGGACGGGCTAACCGGCGTGCAGCTCACGCGCGCATACGCGGTGTGCGCCTCCGCAGCCAACCGCATGGAGAACGTGGCCCTAACGGATCAGGCGTACGCGGGGTACATCGACGCGGTGGCCGCCACCTTTGGCGAGGCGAGCGCGGCACTCGCGCGGTCCGCGCACCCGGACGGCGATACCAAGGAGCTCCGCAAAGCCATCGCCAAGGCGGAGAAGGTGGGTGGGATCGCGCCGCCTGTACTGGTGCGCGCGTTGGGCCTCGTGGCCATTCACCTGCTGGAATCTGAGGGCCGGGCCTCCCGTAAGGTCACGGCCGAGGCGCTCGAGTTCCTGGACCGGGGCCTCGCCGCCGCAAGTGACGAGCAACTCGCGAAGGTACCGGCAGACGTGCGTGCGGACACTCTCCTGAATCGCGTGACCCTCAACTTTGCACGCGCGCAAGTGCTATTCGCGCATGAGGACCTTGAGGGTGCGCTCGCGGCTCTTGACGGAGCGCAGCGGGATGCCGCCACGCGCACCCCGCTGGCCGTGGTCGCGGAATTGCGTGCGCGCATGATCGGTGCGGCGGGGGATTACGCGGGCAGTGCTCAGCAGTTCGACACGGCCGCATCCTTGTACGCCGCCACCGGCTTTCCGCGGGTTGCGCTGACGGCCACGCTCGGCGCGGCCAAGGCGTTCGTGGATGCCGAGGATCCCCATTCCGCCGTGCAGCGCTACGACTACGCGGCATCTCTGGTGCCGCCGGGCGGCGAGCTCCCGGTAGGTGCCCGGTGGGACTTTGCCGGCGCACTTGTTGATGCCGATGAGCCGGACCTCGCCGTGCCACTCTTGGAACGGATCCTCAGCGACGAGTTGAGCGCAGGGGTTGATGGCAGGTCCCTTGGGCAGACGTACCTCCTGCTAGGGCGCGCTTACGACGAGTCATATGACGACCGTGCAGCCGAGCATTATTTGCGAGCCGCCCAGTTGTTCGCGAGCTCGGACGACATCGCACCGTCCGCGCACGCTTACCTCATGGCGGGACGCGAGTTCTCATATCAGCGAGACTTCCCCCGCGCGGCAGAGGCCCTTGCGGGAGGGCTCGGTATGCTCGCGAGCTCGCCCGCCGCAGTCCTCGAGTTCGACCTGCTGACTGCGCAAGGTCCCGTACTGGCGGAGGTTGGCGGTGATTGGGACGCGGCCATGGAACGTGCAGCGCGAATCGCGGGGCAGTTGGAGGACGCGGATCGGCTGCGCCATGCTCTCAAGCTCAGGGTGGCGCTGAACATGGAGTATGGCGATCCAGCGCGAGTGATAGATCTTGCCCCAGCGGCGATCGAGGCGTCCTTGAAATCTGACGGCGGCGGTGACGCCATTGGCGTGCTGTGGTGGCTGACGCAGGCTCACGTGCGCCTTGAGCAGCCGGATGCCGCGGTGGCCGCGCTGGACGCCTACGGCGCTCGGCTCGCGGAGTTTGGTGAAGACGAGCGTGAAGTCCTTAAGGATATGGGCGTTGACGTCCTCAAGGACTTGGGACGCAAGCGCGAGGCCAAGCGCTGGAAGGGTCGCTTCTAGCGCTTGGCTCGCCGCTTGGTGCTAGGCAGGCGCGAGTTCACGTTCGCGCTCCTCAGGGCCCGACGCTACGGCCCGGACCGCGTCCGCGTCACCATCGATTTCCAGGTGCGGAAGCACGCGGTCGAGCCAGCGCGGCAAGTACCAGTTGGCTTTGCCGAGCAGGCGCATCACCGCGGGCATGAGCACCACGCGGATGACAAACGCGTCCACGAATATGGCGGCCGCAAGCCCAAGGCCCAGGAGCTTCATGACGCGAGCATCAGAGGTCACGAAGGAGCCAAACACCACCACCATGATCGAGGCGGCGGCCAGGATC
>CAYMRO010000293.1:0-1897 GCA_964392875.1 uncultured Demequinaceae bacterium | reverse complement strand
TGCACCACTGGTCCGCGCTCTTGTTCACGGCCACGATCGTCACCCACATGGCGCGCATCTTCTTCACGGGAGCATTCCGCAAGCCTCGCGAAATCAACTGGCTCGTTGGCTTCACCCTCATGATCCTGTCCCTCGCGGCCGGTTTCACGGGCTACTCGCTTCCTGACGACGTCCTCTCCGGCAACGGCCTGCGCATTATCGACGGCGTGGTCAAGTCGATTCCCATCATCGGCACGTACATCTCGTACTGGCTGTTTGGCGGCGAGTTCCCCGGCGAGGCACTCATCCCCAGGATGTTCACGGCGCACATCTTGCTGGTGCCCGGACTCATTTTGGGCCTCGTCGCGGTGCACCTCTTCCTGGTGTTCCTGCACAAGCACACGCAATACCCCGGTGGCGCGCGCACTGACCGCAACGTTGTGGGACTGCCCCTGTTCCCCGTCTACATGGCCAAGGCCGGCGGCTTCTTCTTTGTGGTGTTCGGGGTGGTTGCGCTCGTCGCAGGCTTCTTCACCATCAACCCGGTGTGGAACTACGGACCGTATGACCCCTCCCCCGTTTCCGCTGGTACCCAGCCGGACTGGTACATCCTGTTTGTGGACGGCGCTCTGCGCCTCATGCCGGGTTGGATTGGCGGGCACCCATTTGAGTGGGTAATCGCCGGATACACGCTGTCTTGGAACATCCTCATCCCGGCCCTGATTCTGCCTGGCCTCTTCTTTGGGTTCCTTGCGCTGTACCCGTGGCTCGAGGCCTGGGCAACGGGCGACCGTGGCGAGCGGCACGTGCTCGACCGTCCTCGCAACGTCCCCGTCCGCACTGGACTCGGTGTGGCTCTCATCTCGTTCTATGTGGTGCTCGTCATCGAGGGCTCAAACGACATTGTGGCGATGCTCTTCCACCTGTCACTCAACGACATCACCAAGACCAACCGCATTGCGATCTTTGCTCTGCCCATCATCAGCTTCCTCATCACGCGCCGCATTTGCTTTGGCTTGCAGCGCAAGGACCGCGAACTGGTGCTCCACGGGCACGAGACTGGCCGCATCGTGCGCCACGAACACGGTGAGTACATCGAAGTCCACGAGCCGCTCTCCGATCAGGAACTGTGGCTGCGCGTGTCCTTTGACGACGTTGCTCCGCTCCAGTTGGAGCCCGAGTTCAACGACCGCGGTGTGCGCCGCAAGGGTTACAAGTGGGATCGCTTCAAGGCGCGCCTTTCTCGCTTCTACTACGAGCAGCGGATCCAGCCTGTGACCCCTGCCGAATACGAAGAAGCGCGCCACGCGCACCACTAGTTTCACGTGTCAACTCGGCTTCGCAGTTGCGTTGGAATGCCCGACGCTGTGGTGGGGTTGTCGCTAACACCGGGCTTAGCGCTCAGTTAGGCTCGAATAGTCCAATTCGACCGGGCATTCGCCTGGACACGACAATGGAGGAATCATGGCCGTCTACACCCTGCCAGACCTTGCCTACGACTACGGTGCACTCGCTCCGCACATCGCCGGCGAGATTATGGAACTGCACCACTCGAAGCACCACGCCGCCTATGTGGCCGGCGCCAACGCGGCGCTCGACCAGTTGGCCGAGGCCCGCGAGACCGGTAACTTTGGCCCCGTCGCTGGCATTGAGCGCGCCCTCGCCTTCAACCTCGGTGGTCACAACAACCACTCGATCTTCTGGACGAACATGTCGCCGGACGGCGGCGACAAGCCCACGGGTGACCTCGCATCGGCCATCGACAGCGACTTTGGCTCGTTTGACGCCTTCCAGGCGCACTTCACGAACAACGCCATGACGGTGTTCGGCTCGGGCTGGTCCATCCTGGTGTGGGACACGGTGGCCAAGAAGCTGCTCATTGTGCAGCTCTACGCCCAGCCGGGCAACGTGCCCATCG
>CAYMRO010000292.1:0-1902 GCA_964392875.1 uncultured Demequinaceae bacterium | reverse complement strand
CTCCGGCTACATGCCCGTTGGCAAAGACCCCATCGCCTTCCTCGGCACGGAGGGGGATTACATCGTCACGCGAGACGGCAAGGTGGTCTCACCCGACTGGGGCGCCGAGTACGTGCCGCAATACTTTGTGGCCACGCCGGGCTCGGTGACCACGGCCAGCGACGGCGTCTCCCTCACAGGTCCCACGCTGTGCGACGTAGCAGACCAGTTGGCGCAGATATGGGCTGACGTTGACTTCGCCACCGCAACCGCTGAGGACATCGCGGCCGCGCAGGCTGCTACCGACGCGTTCAACGCCGAGCATGCTTCCCTGCCCGCGGGCGAGTACAAGATCTACGCGGTGGCGCCCATCGTGCTTGGCGAGCCCGCCGCAATCGCCCGCGCGCTGAGCGACGAGGGCGTAAACGACATTGGGACTCTCGCCTACTCGATTGGCGATTCACCGCTTGGATACGACCCCCGGCTCGATGACTACTGCTCCAACGAAATGAACGAAGACGGCGACGTGGTTGCGCGCAATTGCGACGTTCCACAGGACGTGCTCGCCGAGGTGCTCGCGCGCGACGTGCCGCGTGCATATGTGGTGGACGGCCCGCCCGCGCTCGCGGTGTCCGAGCCAGTAGTCATCACGGTTCCTTAAGGCGGGGGCGGCGCCCAACGCGCCGCCCGCAGCCCTACCTCCGCGCCCACCTCGAGCTCAGCACCTTCTTCTCCATCCAGAACCAGCTCGCCGAAGCAATCGCGTAGCTCATCACCAGCACCGTCAAGCACATGAGCGCAAAGCGCCCAAGGTCATGCACGTTGCCATACGTGAACTCGCCATTGGTCAGCAACTCCACGAGCCCCACCACCAGGTAATGCCACACGTAGATGCCAAATGACACCGTGGCGGTGTACCTCGCAAACCGGTTGTCCATCACACGCCCAAGCACCCGCGAATGGGATGCGCCAATCAGCGCAACGGCCGCGCATCCCGCGAGCCACGGCCACAGGTAAGGCTGGTTCTGGAAGTTGCCTGCGATCTCGGGCTCGAGCGGGAAGCGAGTTGCCCACACAAGCCACACGAGCCCCAGCAGCCCAGCCACGCCCAGCACATCAAACCCCCAGTGCTTGCGGATTCCACGCACACGAATCCACGCGATGAATCCCGCCGCCGCTATACCCAGCGCAAAATGCGCAAAGAAGCCCACCGGGTTGTAATACGGCAGCCATTCCTTCGCCCCACCCACATCGCCAAACTGCCAGCCCTTGCCCTCGTCCGAGGGGATGAACGTGGTGATGATCCACTGATTGATCAGCACCACCACAGCGAGCACCCCCACCCAATACAACGCTCCCCACCGCCCGCGCCCGCCAGCGATCCGCCGCCCCAAAGCGAACAGGCCAAGCATCGCGAGCGGCATGAAGATGTAGCTCATCACCTCGAGCGAGATGGACCACAGCGGCCCATTCGACTCCGCAGGGAAGAACGTCAGCCAATGCCATCCCGAGAGGAACGACAACCCCGCCACATACCTGACCAGCGGATGGAGCGTGGTGGGATACCAGGCGAGGACCACCAGAAAACTCACCGTCAGTGCCACATAGAAGCCAGGAATGATTCTGGCTGCCCGACGCTTGGCATAGTGCCGTAGCGATGGCATCTTGGCGCCGTTCAAGTAGGCGGTCCAGAACGGGTAGCTCAGCAGGGTTCCAGAGAGCACAAAGAAGATCGAGACGCCGTACGCGCCCTTCATAGCCATGGCTTGGATGGCCAAGATGGCGCCGCCGTGATCGCCCATGGACAGCCGCTGAAAGAGGTGCGAAGAGACCACGGCGAGGGCCGCGGCGGCGCGCAACCCGTCGGCTCCCGCGATGCGGTGATCGGCCCGCTGGCTGCCTTCAGGGGCTCCAGAATTCACG
>CAYMRO010000291.1:0-1925 GCA_964392875.1 uncultured Demequinaceae bacterium | reverse complement strand
AAAATCGCGAGCCCAATGTCCAGCGCGTTGAGTTCTGCCTGGCCATTTGCCCGGACTGTTTCCTCAACCCGCTGCGCGAGCACTGCGAGATCGTCGTCGGAAACGGGCCGGCCCTGGCACGCCTTCTTGACGCCTGCGACAACCTTTTCGCGGCTGAACGGCTCAGACACGCCGGATCGCTTGAGCACCGTGAGGCTCGCCGTCTCCACCGTGCTGAAGCGCCTGCCGCACTCTGGGCACTCGCGGCGCCGGCGAATGAATGAACCGTCATCGGCCGTACGGGAATCCACCACGCGCGTGTCAGCGTGTCTACAAAATGGGCAATGCATGACCTGAGTCTGGCATGCCGCCGCACGCACCTGTTAGTCGGGGCGCCGCAGCGTCAGCGACCGACGGCAGGCAGCAGAATCTGCTCGCCCGCTTGCAGCTGCGAGCCAGACATCGCGTTGACATCTTGGATCTCCGCCATGGTGTCGCGCACGTCCCTGCCCTCTGGTGTCAGGTTCGCCGCGATTGCCCATAGCGTGTCGCCATTGCCAACGGTGTAGGTGTCCAACTGCACAGGAGCTGCCGATGCGTCGGTGGCGAATGCCTTAGGACCAAAAACCGCCGCGGCCGCAATCAGCACCACGAGCAGCACGATGCGGCGCAGGCGTGCGCGCCTCAGTTGCATAGTGCGGGTGTTGGGAGCGTAGATCGCCATGATGGTCACCTTTCTGGCCCTGCGTCGACAGTCGAACATGTGTTCGTTCGAACATCTGTTCTATTTGTAGCACGTTGGTGCGACACGCGCAAGGAAAAATCGAACACATGTTTGATTTGTTCCCTGCATTGCCCTAACGTCATGACCTAAGGACATCAGAGGGGTCTGACATGACCGCGGGTGTCACCTAGCAGTGAGTAGCGAAGGAATGGACATGAGCAACGGCACCGTGCACGAGTTTCCTGACGTCGATAACGGCGGGGCCCTCACCGCGCGCCAGCGCCTCATCCTTGAGACCATCCGCTCCTCTGTTGCCGATCGCGGCTACCCGCCGTCAATGCGCGAGATTGGCGAGGCCGTTGGGCTCACCTCAACTTCGTCGGTAACGCACCAGCTCTCGTCGCTCGAGGCCAAGGGCTACTTGCGTCGTGACCCTCACCGTCCGCGTGCCATCGAGGTTGTTATGCCCGACGCCGCGCCCTCACCCACTCCCGTTGTCGCCGAGCCGAACGTGGTCGCCTTCCCGGCCACTGCGTCGGGCGAAAACACTGTTGACGTGCCGCTTGTTGGCCGTATTGCCGCCGGCGGGCCCATCCTTGCCGAGCAGTCGGTGGAGGACGTTGTCACGCTCCCCCGCCAACTGACGGGGCAGGGCGAGCTGTTCATGCTCACGGTCTCTGGCGACTCGATGATCGACGCCGCCATTTGCGACGGCGACCTTGTGGTGGTGCGCCGTCAGAACACGGCGGAGAACGGCGACATCGTGGCCGCGCTGCTGGACGACGAGGCCACCGTCAAGACCTTCCGCAACAAGGACGGCCAGGTGTGGCTCATGCCGCACAACCCCAACTACACGCCCATCGACGGCACCCACGCCCGCATCATGGGCAAGGTCGTTTCGGTGCTACGGAAGCTGTAAGCACCGCTCCGTAGCGAGGTCGGCTCGCTATGGGTACATGAGGGCCGGATTTTCGAGATTCCGGCTTCCTGTGGGTACACAAGGGTCACAACTGGGGGTCACGCAGCACGCGGGATATAGCGGGCGCGCATAGGCACCCAACCCACGGGACCTCGCGGGAACCGGACCTCAGGTACCCACAGGAGTGGGGGAAGTCCTAAAGCCGGACCTCATGTACCCATAGGGAGTCCGCCTCGGTTCTGGCCGCTTCTGCTAGCTACTGCTCGCGCCAGCCGTCTTGCCAGTGGAAGCCGCCGTTGCTGG
>CAYMRO010000290.1:0-1943 GCA_964392875.1 uncultured Demequinaceae bacterium | reverse complement strand
GAGGCTCCTCCCGTGACGTCGCAAATTCCCACTGGCACTCGCCGTTCACACCGCAAACGCCACGAGGGCGACCCCGCGGGTTAGCCTTAGCGCGTGACCTTCAACGACAACGCGCGGATTGACTCGAGCCGCGTCACGCGCCGCAGGGGCGGCGCTGGCGGCGGCATCGCGATCGGTGGCGGCGCCGGCGGCATCGTTATCGTGTTGCTTTTCCTGTTGATGCAGTTTCTGGGCGGCGGGGACGCCACGAGCGCGCTCAATGGATTGGGAAACGACACCCAGGACCAGACCACAGACCAGGACTTTGCCGCAAGTTGCACCACTGGCGCCCAGGCCAACGCCTCTGCGGATTGCCGCGTTGCGGGCACCATTCAGTCGCTTGACGACTATTGGGCCGACGCCATGCCTGGCTTGGGCAAGCAGCTCACCCTTCCCGGCATTGTGGTCTTTGACAATTCGACGCAATCGGCGTGCGGCATGGCATCGGGGGCAACTGGGCCGTTCTATTGCCCAACGGACCAGACCATCTACCTCGACACCGCGTTCTTTGGCGAACTTGAGAGCAAGTACGGCTCCAGCGGCGGTCCACTCGCCCAGATGTACGTGGTTGCCCATGAGTATGGGCACCACATTCAGCACGAGCTTGGCGTCTTTGAGGTGGCAAACACGTCAAAGAGCGGCGCAAACTCGGATTCCGTCAAGGTGGAGCTCATGGCCGACTGCCTTGCTGGCGTGTGGGCGGGACACGCCGCCACCACCCAAGATGCGGACGGCGTGACGCTCATCAAGCCGCTCACGGACCAAGACGTCAACGATGCCCTCTCCGCGGCGGCCGCCGTTGGCGACGACCGCATTCAGGAGCAAGCCACGGGACACGTCGATGAGAGCGCATTCACGCACGGCTCTGCAGAGCAGCGGCAGGCGGCGTTCGCCACGGGCTATACCAAAGGCACCGCCACCGCATGCGACACGTTTGGCGTGATCAACTAGCCGTTGAGCATCTCGAGGAGTTTTGTGGTGGTGCGCCAATTGCGAATGGTCATGTGTTTGTAGACGGGTCTGCCCATGACTGACGACAGGCGGCTCTCGGTGCGCCGCGCGCTAAGTCGCCGGAAGTACACGGCCGAATCGCCCTCCCACACCGCGTCCACGCCCTCGCGCAGCGCGAAGGCGGCCACAGCGTCGGAACTGGCAACGCTTGAATGGAGAAAACACACGTCGTAGTGATACGTCTCCGGCTCGGTGCCAAAGCCCTTTGGCGCCTTGTGCACCACTTCACGCAACCGCGCGTCAGATACCGCGACTACAACCGTGTGAACATCAAACTCAGCCTCGAGTACCTCTTCAACGCGCGCGGCAACTGCCGCCTCGCTCATCGCGGGCGCCGTCACAACCGCGTTGCCGGACTGGATATACGTGCGGACGTCATCAAAGCCCGCGGCGGTGAGCGCGCTGCGCAAGGTCGCCATGGGCACGATGTTCTTGCCACCAACGTTGATGCCCCGAATGAGGGCAACGTGGCTCGCTGTCACGGCGATCGCTAGCTTCCCGGTAGCGCAGGGCTAGAGGTTGAAGCCGAGCGCGCGCAACTGATCGCGGCCATCGTCCGTGATTTTGTCAGGGCCCCACGGCGGCATCCACACCCAGTTGATGCGGAAGCCATCGACGAGGCCAGAAAGCACTTGAGCCGTCTGGTCTTCGAGAACATCCGTGAGCGGGCATGCCGCAGAGGTCAACGTCATGTCGATCACGGCATGGCGGTTGGCATCGAGCGAGATGCCGTAGACCAGCCCCAGGTCAACAACGTTTATGCCCAGTTCTGGGTCAATCACGTCCCGCATCGCCTCTTCGACGTCCGCCGCGTTGGCGGGATTGGTGGCTGTGTCAGTCATCGCCTTGTCCCTTCTTGGTCTGCAGGAGAGCGTCGTGCAGGGCCATCCAGC
>CAYMRO010000289.1:0-1947 GCA_964392875.1 uncultured Demequinaceae bacterium | reverse complement strand
TCCCACGAGTCTCGACGAGTTTGTGGGTCAGGAAGCAGTGCGCAAGCAATTGTCGCTCGTGCTCACCGCCGCCGTGGCTCGTGGCACCGCCGCGGATCACGCGCTCCTCTCGGGACCACCAGGACTGGGCAAGACCACCCTGGCGATGATCGTCGCCGGTGAGCTGGGCGCCGCCCTCCGCGTAACGTCGGGCCCCGCCATTCAGCACGCGGGTGACCTCGCCGCGATTTTGTCGTCGCTGGAAGAGGGCGACGTCCTGTTTATCGACGAGATTCACCGGCTCGCGCGGCCCGTGGAAGAGATGCTCTATCTCGCGATGGAGGACTTCCGAGTTGATGTGGTGGTTGGTAAAGGCCCTGGTGCCGCCTCGATTCCGCTCACTTTGCCGGGATTCACGGTGGTTGGCGCCACCACACGAGTGGGATTGCTGCCCGCGCCCCTTAGAGATCGTTTTGGCTTCACGGCTCATCTCGATTTTTACTCCACCTACGAGTTGCTGCGCATTGTGCACCGCTCCGCGGGCAAGCTGAGTTTCACGATCGCTGCCGATGCTGCGGCCGAGATCGCATCCCGGTCGCGCGGTACCCCCCGCATCTCCAACCGCCTCTTGCGGCGCGTGCGGGACTGGGCCGAGGTTCATGGCGATGGGGAGGGAACGCTCCCCGCCGCGCGTGCCGCGCTCGAGATGTACGAGGTGGATGAGCGAGGCCTCGACCGTTTGGACCGGGCAGTGTTGGTGGCTCTATGCAACAGATTCGGGGGCGGACCCGTTGGGCTATCGACTCTTGCAGTTGCGGTAGGCGAAGAGGCCGAGACTGTGGAGTCGGTAGTTGAGCCGTTCCTGGTGCGTGAGGGGCTTGTCACCCGTACCGCGCGCGGCAGGGTGGCAACGCCCGAGGCGTTCGCGCACGTGGGCGGAGCCAAGCACGGTGGCGGCGCGTCAAGGCTGTTCGACTAGTTGTTCCGCCGCTCTTCGAGTACCGCCTAGAATCGTCGGGGCCCCGGTGGGCCCGCCGAACGTAAGGAAAAGCTGAGTGTCAACTGTTGTCAAGGGTGCCAAGCGTGCGCTCATATGGCTTGGCGTCATCATCGTCATCCTCTATACCGTCCTGACCTTGGGTGTGGTGACGAAGAACACCTCCTTTACGCCTGCCCTCGGACTGGACCTCGCGGGTGGCACCACCCTGATCCTGAAGGCGAACACCACCGACAACTCGACAATTGACTCCACTGACCTCAAGCAGGCCGTGGAGGTCATCCGCAGGCGCGTTGACGCAACCGGCGTCACCGAAGCGGAAATCACCACCCAAGGCACGGACACCATCGTCATTGCCATTGCGGGCCGCCCGTCGGACCGCACGGTGGACCTCATCCGCCAGAGCGCGCAGCTGCAGTTCCGGCCGGTGCTGCTCATTGGCGATCCCCGACCCGTGACGAGCGCTACGCCCACGCCTACGCCCACCGCGTCGCCAACGGCGTCCCCCAGTGCGGACGCGAGTGCGGATCCGAGCGCATCCGCCAGCGCTACCCCGGAGCCCAGCGCTACCCCGGAGCCCAGCGCTACCCCGGAGCCCAGCGCTAGTCCGGAGCCCAGCGCGAGCCCGTCCGCCGGTCCCACCCCGGTGAAGGGTGAGGCCGATCCTTCGTCCCTCGACTGGCTCACGCCTTCGGTCATGGACCAGTACGACGCGCTGGACTGCACGAAGCCCACCAATTTGGGTGGTGCGGATCTGGGCGATCCCGATGCCGGGCATGCCGCGTGCGCAAGCAGCGGCGTATCTAAGCTCGCGATGGGCCCGGTTGAGCTCAACGGCTCAGATGTGAAGACCGCGACATCCGGCCCCGCATACGGTGCGACTGGCACCCTTCGTGGAGATTACGAGGTGCGCTTGGAGTTCAACTCTGAAGGCGCCAAGAAGTTCGCGGACGTCACCGGACGGCTTTACC
>CAYMRO010000288.1:0-1948 GCA_964392875.1 uncultured Demequinaceae bacterium | reverse complement strand
GAGTGCGACCACTACAGGCTCGGCTTCGCCAAGGCGAGCGCGGACGTCGAGCGCAAGCGTTCGCAGTACGTCTCCGGCTGCGTTCTCTGCGGTGGCAGCCACAACCCGCGTCCCACCGATGGTGCGCGCGGAGGCAACCAGGGCGTCGGCCGCTTGCAAAGCCTGCCCCTCCTCAAGGCTTGCCAGGCGCTTTTCTGCGGCGGCGAGGCGGCTCACGAGGCTTTCCACTCGGCCAACCACGTCCCCAGGCTGCACCTTGAGGCTTGAGGTGAGCTCGCTCACGATGGCGCGCTCTGCGGCGAGATGCTTGAAAGCGTCAGCGCCAACGAGCGCTTCGATGCGGCGGGCACCAGAGCCCACCGAGCCCTCGCCGGTGACCGAGAGCAGGCCAATCTCGCTTGATGCGTCCACGTGCGTTCCCGCACACAATTCACGCGAGAACGGTCCGCCGATCTCCACCACGCGCACGCGGTCGCCGTACTTCTCACCGAACAGCGCCATGGCGCCCAGCGCCTTGGCCTCGTCGAGGTTCATGACAGTTGTCTGCACGGGCAAGTTCTCGCGAATGGCGCGGTTGGCGATGCCCTCGATCTCTTCACGCGCTCCCGCACTCACACCTTGGCGCCATGAGAAGTCCAGGCGCATGTAGCCGGGCTTGTTGTACGAGCCAGCCTGATTCGCGTCGCTCCCAAGCACTTGGTGCAGCGCAGCGTGAATGAGGTGGGTCGCGGAGTGCGCGCGCGAGGCATCGCGGCGGTTCACGGCATCTACCTCGGCGGACACCTTGTCGCCAACCGCGATTTCGCCCTCTGCCACCGTGACGGTGTGCACGATGAGGTCCTTGATTGGCTTTTGCACGTCGAGCACGTTGAGGGTGGCGTGCGCGCCGCGGATGGTGCCAGTGTCAGCGTCTTGGCTGCCAGACTCTGCGTAGAACGGGGTCTCTCGCAGCAGTATCTCCACGGTGTCTCCGGCGTTCGCCACGGGAATGGCGATGCCGTCCTTGATGATGGCCTGGACCGTGGTGCTGAGTTGGAGTTCGTCGTAACCGCGGAATACCGTGGCGCCTCCGGTGGAGCCGTCGCCGCCGGCAGCCAGGTGCTCCTGGTACACGGAAATGTCAGCGTGGCCGCCCTTCTTGGCCTTGGCATCGGCCCGCGCGCGGTCCTTCTGTTCCTGCATGAGCGAGCGGAACGCCTGCTCGTCAACCGTGAGACCTTGTTCGGCCGCCATCTCCAGCGTGAGGTCAAACGGGAAGCCGTAAGTGTCGTGGAGCTGAAACGCATCCTTGCCAGAGAGCGTCGTGGCGCCCTCCTTCTTCGCCTTGCCGACCGCAGTGTCGAGGATGGTTGTGCCGTTGGCGAGGGTGCGGCGGAAGGCATCCTCCTCGGTGTAGGCAACAGCGGCGATCTTCTCGTAATTCTGGGCGAGCTCCGGGTACGAGGGGCTCATGGCGTCGCGGCTCGTGGTGAGCAGCTGCGGCATGACGTGATCCTCAACGCCAAGCAGGCGCATGGCCCTCAACGAGCGGCGGAAAAGACGGCGCAGTACGTAGCCGCGGCCCTCGTTACCAGGGACGATGCCGTCGCCGATGAGCATGAGGCTGGAGCGCACGTGATCGGCAACCACGCGCATCCATACGTCGTCGCTGTGGTTGGCACCGTACGTACGGCCGGAGAGCTCCTCGGCGCGACGGATGACGGGTATGACCTCGTCGATCTCGTACATGTTGGCCACGCCTTGCTTGAGGAACGCAACGCGCTCAAGACCCAAGCCGGTGTCGATGTTCTTGCGGCGCAGCTCACCGAGGATCGGGAAGCTGTCTTTGGTGCCTCCAGCCCCACGTTGGTACTGCATGAAGACGAGGTTCCAGATCTCGATGTAGCGATCCTCGTCAACTACGGGACCGCCGTCCTTTCCAAACTCGGGGCCGCGGTCAATGTAGATC
>CAYMRO010000287.1:0-1994 GCA_964392875.1 uncultured Demequinaceae bacterium | reverse complement strand
GCTACTGGAAAGGTGGTGGAGGCGGAGTCGCTTGGCCTTGCGCCGCTCCAGGAGCCGCTCGTGGTGGGCGGAGACCTCTACGTCAACCAGTACTCAACGGAGGGCGATCCGGTGCTCGCGAGTGTGGCTGGGCCCGCGTCACAAATTGGCGGTGCACCGGCGGCGGGCTTGGCGGCAATGGGTGAGGGGCTGCTCGTTCAGACGGAGTCAGACGCCTACGGCGGCGTCAGCACCTTTGGCAAGGCGGTTGGGCTGTGGGTGCCGAGTATCGGCCAGTTCACGGAGTCGTTCCCACTCACTGACGTAGAGGCTCGCGGCGTGGCTGTGGTCACGGTGACACGATGACCGCCGCCTATTAGGACAGTCCCAGCGCCCGCCGCATCGGCTCCAGTTTTGCCCCAGACTCCGCCCACTCGTCTTCAGGGTCTGAGGCCGCAACGATGCCGCAGCCCGCGAACAGGCGCAGCCTGCGGGGATCGTCTCGGGAGATTTCCGCAGAGCGCAGGCCGATGCACCACTCGCCATCACCCGCCGCATCGATCCAGCCAACCGGACCCGCATACCGTCCGCGATCAAGTCCCTCAAGTTCGTCGATGACGCGCGCGGCGGCGAGCGTTGGCGTGCCGCACACGGCCGCGCTGGGGTGCAGCTCTCTCACGAGTTCGAGCGCGGAAACGTTGTGGGAAAGCACGCCCGTCACGTCCGTGGCGAGGTGCATAACGTTCGGCAGGTGAAGTACCGACGGCTCGTCCGGCACGTTGACGGAGCCGCAGTGGTCCGCGAGCACTTGCGTCACTGACCGCACCGCGTACTCGTGTTCCTCGCGGTCCTTGCTGGAACGCGCGAGCGCGCCTGCGCGGGCGAGGTCGCCCATGTCGTCGCCCGTCATGCGGATGGTTCCTGCGAGCACGCGGGAGGCCACGAGGCCATGGTCCACGCGCACCAGCAGCTCCGGGGTGGCGCCAACCAGCCCATCAACGTGGAACGCCCAACACGTGGGGTACTCGGCCGCGAGGCTCGTCAGCAAGGTGCGGACATCCACGGGGTGTTCGGCGCGCGCTTCCACCGCTCGCGCAAGCACCACCTTCTCGAGTTCTCCGCGCACAATGCGCGAGACGGCCGCGCTCACCTCCGCGTTCCATGTGCCCTCGTCGCCGGTCTCGATGGTGACGGCACCGAGGGGTGAGGGCGGCGCGAACCCCGCCCGAGCGTCGGGCAGGCCGGGCAGTTCTGCTGCCGAGTCTTCGCTGATGACGGTGAACCAATGCGCGCCCTCATGTGTGCCGAGCACAAACTGGGGCACCACAAGGGCGCCGCCGGCGGCGGACTCGTCCGCAAAGGAGAAGGAGCCGAACGAGATCAAGCCGGTTCCGCGCGAGCGCACGTCGTCCCGCACTTGCGCATGGCGCACGAGGCTGCGCCACCACGCGGCGGCGTCGTCAATGCGGGACGGGCCGGAGACGTCGATGCGAGCAACCTCGCCCCACGCGACCATGCCCTCGCCGCGGCGCACCCAAGAGATCCCGGCCTCCGGAAGTACTTCCAGGAGCGGCCCCGGGTCATCGATCACGGTGGTGTGCACCGCGAGTGGTCCCGGGGTGGGCGCGTGAACGGTCACCGGGCTAGCGTACGGCGAGGCGCGTGAGGTGAGAATTCACGAAGCGGCCTTGCGGGTCGCGCTTCTCGAACACCGCACGGGCTTGGGGGAGCAGCGGGTAGGCGGCCGCGATGCGTTCGGCGTTGAAGGCGTGCCACTTGCCCCAGTGGGGGCGAGGAGCAAAGGGGGCGAGTGCCGCCTCGATCGCGGGCAGCACCCCTTTCACCGGGCCGGGCAGATTGCGCCACGTGAAGTGAATGGCGAGCGTCTCGCGCCCACGCGCGCCGCTCAGCCACAGGTCATCGGCTGCCACGGTGCGCAGTTCGGTGATCATGAGCACCGGGTCAATGACCGCCGCGAGTTCGCGCACCGCCGCGAGCGCTTGCGAGGCGTCCGA
>CAYMRO010000286.1:0-2023 GCA_964392875.1 uncultured Demequinaceae bacterium | reverse complement strand
GATCGCTACCGCAGTTTTGCGCAATAGCATGCGTAATACCTCCCCCATGTTTTGCAGCACCGTTGCAGCACGCTCAATGTGGCACGGCTCCTGGCGCTTGTCAACCATGGTGTGTGGAACGTCTTTTGGCGGCGATCGCGGGGCTATCGGAGCGCAAACGAGGTCACCGCGGAGCAGTCCTCGCGGTCCGCAGGCGATGCTCACTCGGCTGTGCGCACATTGGCGGGCGCGCAGTTAGCACCCGCCTCAATGGAGTCCAGGGCTCGCCGGTCGGCGGTGTGTGAGGTCAATCACCCTCGATCTGGTCACCCCACCGGATTTTCGCGGGGGGGTACTTCCAACACCCCGGGGCCACCGGGGCTTGGCCAGTATCCACTGAAGGATCCACAAAGATGTCACTGCGTTCCACCGTTGCGGCTCGTATGCGCCGCACTTCCGCCGTTGCCCTGGTCCTTGGCGCTGCCGTCGTTGCGGGCGCCGCACCGGCGATCGCCGACGAGGGCGCTCCGAACTCACAGACCTGCTGGCTCAACGCTGACACTGACGCCTTCGCACATTTCGACACGTATGACAAGTTCGTTGCGGCAAGCGGCGTTGCTCCGTCGCAGGGCGTTGGCGCCCGTTCAGAAGTTGAACCGTACGCCGCGTACGTGTTCGCCACGTTCTACGAGGACGCCTCGTACGGTGGCGCGAGCGTCAATGTGACGACGTCCAAATCAGCGATGTGCGCCGGCTACATCATCTACGGCACGGCCATGCCATCAGGCTGGAATGACCGAGTGTCCTCCTTCAAGGGCTACGGCACATGCAAGATCAAGTTGTTCTCGAACCCCGGCTACGGCGGTTCAACCTTTGGGCCGTATGCAAGCGCGAGCAGTATCGGTTCGATGAACGACGAAGCCTCCTCATACCAGGCGTCCGCATGAGCTAACGAACGTGAAGGAGCGCACCCCTGGCCCCGCACGGTGCTCCGCACGCCAATGTCACGAATTTAAGGGTCGCGACATTTCTTTGGTGAGGAGGTCTTCATTGATCACCGACGCCGAACTGCTCGCCCACCGCGGAAGCGGCGAGGGCGAGGCTTTCGGCGCCCTCGCAGATCGCCACGGCGCGATTATGTTGCGACATGCGTTCGCCGCCGTACGCGATGCAGACGACGCACAGGATCTCGTTCAAGAAGCGCTGCTCACCGCGTGGCGCAAGCGTCGCCAGGTGAGGATTGTCGACGATTCCGCACTCCCCTGGCTTCTGGTGACGTGCAAGAACCACGCCTCCAACCTCCTCCGCAAACGGTCTCCCAAAGCGACAGTCCCGCTCGGCGAGTCTGACTTCGTCGAATCCGCACCGACACCCCTCGAGCAGGTGCTCAACCAAGAAATGGTCGACTGGATCTCAGCCGGTATCGCACAACTCTCCCCCGATATGCGAACCGTTGTGGAGGCATGCCTGCTTGACGATCGCACCTACCAGGAGGTCGCGACAGACCTCGGGCTCCAGGTGACAACCGTCTCGCAGCGGGTCAGTCGAGCCCGCAGAAGCATGCGTGCTCGGCGCGACCTCGATGACGAGGGGGTACAAGCATGACTGAACTACTGAGCGACGCGGAGATCGCGCGCCGCGTGGAGTCCATCCGTGACCACGTCACCACACGCATCCCGGTCGAACGAGCACGGCGAAAGAAGCGCGCCTGGGTGGTTTCCGGTGTTGTTGCCGCGGCCGTCGCGGTTGCGGGTGCCGCGTTGGTGATCAGAGCGTCGGACGATGTCATTAAATACGAGGTGCGCTGCTACGAATCGGCTTCGCTTGAGTCTGACTATGGGCAGATGAAGTCGGATCTGTGGGTAGGGGAGAACGGAGACTCCGGACGGGGCGAGGTCGATCCGGCGGTCAACTGCGGCGACCTCTGGCGGATGGGCCTCGTCGGTCAACCAACTCCGCCAGCCAACCCGAACACGGCGAACTTTGAAGTGCCCGAACTCGTGGGATGCGAACTCGCAAACGGGATGGCTGCTGGCTTCCCGCG
>CAYMRO010000285.1:0-2032 GCA_964392875.1 uncultured Demequinaceae bacterium | reverse complement strand
CGGCGGCAACGTGCTGTCCCATGCTGGGCTGTTTGGCGGAATCGCCGACTGGGGATCCATGGCGGCATGCGATCCGGCAGTGGATTTGGGGTTCGCGTACACGCTCATGCCGGCGGAGGGGGTGGCGGCGCTGTTCGCCGAGTATGGGGAGGCGACCGGCCGCGTGGACGATGCTCTGGTGGCGCGGGCACGTGCCATTGGGCTCGCCAAGTGTGTGGGGGTTGCGATGGTGGAGCGGCCCGTGACGCGCGCGATGGGTTGGCGCGGGCTCGAGGCGCTGGGGCTGGTGCGCTGACCCGTGCGGGCACGCGCGGCAAGGGCTGTACGTTGAGTGGCCGTGATCCACGTTCCTGACTACGCGCCGCTTGGAGCGGGCGTCCTCGGTGCTGCGCTCGTGGTGGGCGCCGCGGCCCAGGGCCGGGTGCGGTGGTTGCTGTGGTGCGCGCTGCTGGCAAGCGTGGGGGTCATTCTGTGGCTGACCTTGGTGCTCGTGTTTGGCGACGGCGGCGGCACCGGGCTCAACCTGGAGCTCTTCCGCGAGATCCGCCGCGCCATGACAAACGGGGGTGCGGGCCACCTGAACCTTGCTGGCAACGTGCTTATGTTTGTGCCTGTGGGCGCGCTTGTTGCGTGGCTCGCAAGGCGAGCGCGGTTGCTCGCTGCCACCACCGTGGGGCTATTGCTATCTGTTGGCATTGAACTGACCCAACTGGGCCTGGGGCGCGTTGGCGACATCGACGACGTGGTCCTCAATACGGCCGGGGCGTTCTTGGGTGGCGCGCTCGCGGTGACGTGGACGTGGGCCACGAAGCCCCAAAAGGCTGACTACGATGAATCCGCGGGCCTCTAGCTCAGTTGGTAGAGCAGCGGACTTTTAATCCGCGGGTCGTGGGTTCGAGCCCCACGGGGCCCACCTGGTAGATCGGTGTTTTGGGTGCGTTGCGCCGGTGTCTGGAGAGTCAAATCCCCTCCAAAACCCCTCCGACACTTCAGATACCGTCCAGGGGGTCGCTACCCTCGTAAGCACAACAACACCCATGTCACGAGGTGAGCAATGCGGCCATTTAAGGTAGACGCCGAGTCGGTAGCGCCGCTATTGCGCGCCGCGCTCGACGGCAACGACGCCAATTCGTGGAATGTGGCTGATGCACTGTTGGCGGATGCCCCGGCGATTGCCGTTGTCCTCCACCTTGCGAACACCGCAGTCCGACCACGTGGGCTTCATGACTTTGATGGCCCTCAGGAGGGCGACGCCGTACTTGCCTTGAGGATCGCTCACCTACTGCCAGGCGCAGACCCGAAGGCGCTGCTCGGCATCGCCGCCGCCCTTGACGCGATCGGCGAGGAAGTAAGCGCCCGCGGCTTCACGTTGGCCGCCGGTGGCACGTTGGGATGGGCGCCAGACACACCAACAATCCATCCGTAAGCCGCATCTGGGCGGTGCGCGGAGGCTAAACGAATTTGGGCTCGCTACGGTTGTCTCGGGCGCACCTCGGCGGTTGAGCGCCGCCGAGCGGGCACGCGAGATGCGTCGAGCCGGGCTTGCCGAGGCATTTGGAGAGTGACCGCTCAACCCGCAGCCACGTACTTAGGCCGCGAGCCGGGGTAGTGAGGCATGGAACCCCGCGCTGCCTCGGCTCGCGGAGGGGCCAAGCCAGGCGAGCGGATAGCATCTCCGTGTGCCCGACGACGAAGATCACGATGTGCTCCGAGCCACGACAGAATCGCGGATATGGGACTTCGTCGCGGCAACCGTTGGAAGCCGAGCTTCAATCGCCGAGAGTACCGTCGCTGACGGGATCGGACTTAGCGAGGTCACCCCGTACACGCCGGGCGCACGGGCGATATGGATCGTCTTCGACTACTGGCTCACCGTCAGCGTCGGAGAGAACGGCGGGACATGGGAGCTCAAATACACCGAGGAGGATGTCAACTTCCTCATCTCGCTTCTCGCGGCGGTGTTCGACGGACGTATCGATGAAGTGTTCGCTCCAGGGCGCTCCATTGTCACCGTCACGCTGGCCGACGGCGA
>CAYMRO010000284.1:0-2051 GCA_964392875.1 uncultured Demequinaceae bacterium | reverse complement strand
GGCTACGAGCGGACCGCACTGGTGGGTGGCCTCGTGGATTCCGTGGGTCAAGAACCAGACGGTGCCGTTGCAGCAAGCGGGGGACTCCGTGCAGGCGATAGCCGATGACGCTTTGGGTCCGCTCGCGGAGATGGACAATCTCAGCGCTCTCACCGTCCCCGCAATCGTGGACGGGCGCATAGACCCCAACGTGCTGGAGCCGTACAAGGCCACGCTGGCATCGTCCGCGGCGGTATTCGCCGCGCAACAACAGGCGCTCGCGGACGTGTCGTTGGAGGGCACCATCTCCCAGGTGCGCGAGCCGTTCCTCCAGTTGCGCACCGAGCTGGGCGAGATGGGGGAGACCGTGCAGGGCGCTCACGTGGCGGCTGAGGTGCTTCCTGGCATGTTGGGAGCCGACGGCCCGCGCACCTATCTAGTCATGGTTCAGAACAATGCGGAACCGCGGGCAACGGGCGGCATCCCGGGTGCGGTGCTCGAGGTGAGTGTTGATGACGGGCATATCGAGCTCAAGAGGTACGTGTCTGCCAACCAGATGATTGACCGGGAGGGCATCGACGTTCCGCTCACGCCGGATGAAGAGAACATCTTTGGTGGACGCATGGTCAAGTTCCCACAGGACACCAACTTCACTCCCGAGTACCCGCGCACGGCTGTGCTCATCGAGGGGTTCTGGAAGAACGAGTTTGGCGAGAGCGTGGATGGCGTGGTCTCGGTTGACCCGGTGGCGTTGGGCTACATGCTGGACGGCATGGAGCCGCTGACGGTTGGCAAACTCACCATCACCGGGCCTACGTTGGCGCAAGTCATGCTCAACGAGTCTTATCTTGCCTACCCAGATCCGGCGGACCAAGACGTGTTCTTCACCCAAGCGTCGGGCGTGCTGTTTGGGGTACTGGCTCAAGGCCAGACGAGCGCTATTGCCGGCACCGAGCGGGCCATCGACGAGCACCGCTTTATGGTGTGGTCAGGTCACGAGGACGAGCAGCAACTGCTGCAGACCACAACCATCGCGGGCGGCTTTCTTGAGCGTGCGGACACGTTGGGGGTGTTTGTGAATGACGGCTCGGGCTCCAAGATTGGCTACTACATAGACTCCGCGGCGAACGTGGTCAATCACATGTGCGCTGACGGCTCGCTTGGAGGCCAAACGCTCACGGTGACTCTCACGCACACGTTTGACGGAAACGTGGCGGAACTGCCGTGGTACATCTCCGGCGGCGGCCAGTATGTGCCGGAGGGTGAGTTCCACGCGAACGTGCTCCTCTATCCGCCAAACGGCGAGGGAGTGACCAAAGTAACTGCCAATGGGGAGGCGATTTCGGTGGCCCCCCAGGCCCATGATGGTAGGCGGCTCGCAACGGCAAGAATTGTCCTGGTACCAGGTGAAACAGTTACTCTGGAATACCAACTGACCGCCAACCAGCGCGGCCTCCTGGCGCCATCGTTCCAATTCACGCCTGGCCCAAAGCCTCAAGTCAGCGACATAGGGGTCGATTATGTAGGTGAGGGCTGTTAGCATGACACGAGGCTTTTAGGGCGTCGACGGGCGCCCGCCCAAGGATTAGGAGATGCAATGATCAAGCGTTCACTGGCTACATTGGCCGTGACGGGGCTGGCGCTTGCAGTGCCTGTCGCCGCGTTCGCGGCTACGGACTATCCCGCACCGCCGCCAGGGCTTACCTGCTCCACCACGCAGGCTGCGCCCGGCACCACCTTCACGTGCACCATCACGGGTGAGGATGGCGACAACGCACAGTTGCAGACCACCTTCTCCGGCGCGGATGCAAACATCGCGGGCACCGTGACTTCTGCAGCCAAGACCATCACTGGTGGCGAGGCTAACTTCACGGTGACGGCGCCCGCCATTGAGGGCACCATCGGGATCACGGGCATCATCAACGAGGTGGCATTCGCCACGGCTGACGTTGACATTGCCGAGGAGCTTTCCGGCACCGGTTTTGACGGCATGCCGCTTGCAGTTGGCGCGGGCGTGCTGCTCGTTGCTGGCGCTGCGGTTGTCTTTGTTGGCGCGCGTCGCCGCTCGGCTG
>CAYMRO010000283.1:0-2056 GCA_964392875.1 uncultured Demequinaceae bacterium | reverse complement strand
ATCGCGTCCGGCGTCGTGCCGTCCGGGGTGAAGGCGTCCTCGGGGTAGGACCACGAGCCCTCGTGGACCTTGAACAATTCCAGCGCGAGCCCTATCCCATGGAACGCGCAGATCACGAGCACCTCGCGACCCGTCTCCCAGCCAATCGCCCACAGCGCCAAGGTGAGCGTTATGCCAAAGATGAGCAGGGCGTCGTACCGGGGGATGGGGAGCGGAACCACGGCCGAGAGAGCCAGCGCGGCAAAAATCGCGATAGCGAACACCAAAGACTGCAGTTCCACCACTATGAAATAGCGAGCGAATCGCAGCACGCGTCGCGGACGCCAACGCTCTGCGTCAAGGACGTTGCGCTCAGCCACGGGACTATCGTGCCCCACGCGCTTGGGTCCTCGGCGCGCCCCGCTAGAGTTGGTGCCGTGTCTGAGCCTTCCAAGCGGCCCATCGCCCTCGCCATCCTCGGCCCCGGAACCGTGGGCGCCCAAGTGGTGCGGCTCCTCGCCGAGCACGCGGACGACCTCGCCGCGCGCGTTGGCGCGCCGCTCGAGATTGTGGGCGTGTATGTGCGGGACGCCTCGGTGGCGCGGCGCGGAATTGACCCGGCCCTCCTGACCGACGACGGGGCCGGGTTGGTAGCGCGCGCGGACGTTGTGGTTGAACTCATGGGTGGGATCGAGCCCGCCAAGTCCCTGATTCTTGCGGCGCTCGCTGGGGGAGCGTCCGTGGTCACCGCCAACAAGGCGCTCCTCGCCGCACACGGCCCCGAATTGTTCGAGGCGGCCGATGCTGCTGGCACCGACCTCTACTTTGAGGCCGCAGTTGCGGGCGCCATTCCCATTGTGCGGCCCGTACGCGAGTCCCTCGCGGGGGACCAAGTGGAGCGCATCCTGGGGATAGTCAACGGCACCACCAACTACGTGCTCGATGAAATGACGCAGCGCGGCCTGGACTACGACGTGGCGCTCAAGCAAGCGCAAGAACTTGGCTACGCGGAGGCGGATCCCACTGCGGACGTGGAGGGGTACGACGCCGCGGCCAAGGCCGCGATCCTCGCCTCCCTCGCGTTCCACCAGCGCGTGTCGCTTGACGACGTCTACCGCGAAGGGATTTCTAGGATCACCGCGGCCGATGTGATCGCCGCTCGCGAGTCCGGTCAGGTCATCAAACTGCTCGCCATCGCCGAACGGGCCGACGGCGCGGTTGCCGTTCGCGTTCACCCCGCCTTGGTGCCGGCTACCCACCCCTTAGCCGGGGTGCACGGCGCATACAACGCGATCTTCGTTGAAGCCACCGCGGCAGGCGAGCTCATGTTCTACGGCAAGGGCGCGGGAGGGGTGCCCACGGCGTCGGCCGTATTGGGTGACGTGGTGAGCGTTGCCAGGCACCGCGCATCGGGCGGGCGCGGGCCGCGCGAATCCAACTACGCCGCAAATGCCGTGGTGCCCCTCGATGCGGTATCTACCAGGTACGCCGTGCGCATGAGTGTGCCGGACCGCCCGGGCGTGCTCGCGAGCGTTGCCGATGTGTTCGCGGCGCACGGGGTGAGCATTGGCACCGTGCGGCAGATCGCCGACAGCGGCACTGCGGGGCTTGTCATTTCGACGCATCGGGCTTTGGAGCGTGACCTGGCTGCCACGGTGGCCGAGTTGCGGCTCGCGGATTCGGTGGTTGACGTGGTTTCCGTGTTGCGGATTGAGGGAGAGTAATGGCGCACCAGTGGGGCGGCGTTGTCCGCGAGTACCTGGAGTTCATGCCGTTCTCCCAGGGGGACACCATCGTCACCCTGGGTGAGGGTGGAACGCCCCTGGTATATGCGGCATCCATCTCGTCTGAGGTTGGTGCAGAGGTGTTCGTGAAGGTTGAGGGGATGAACCCCACGGGGTCCTTCAAGGACCGCGGCATGACGGCCGCCCTCACCCAGGTGGTCAAGGACGGCGACCACACCGTGGTGTGCGCGTCCACGGGAAATACGTCTGCCTCCGCGGCGGCGTATGCCGCACACGCGGGGTTGCGCTGCGTGGTGATGATCCCGGAAGGCAAGATCGCCGCGGGCAAGATG
>CAYMRO010000282.1:0-2056 GCA_964392875.1 uncultured Demequinaceae bacterium | reverse complement strand
GGACGTGCTCGCCATGTCCGCAACGCCAATCCCGCGCACGCTCGAGATGGCGATCACAGGCATCCGCGAGATGTCCACGCTCGCCACCCCGCCGGAGGATCGCCACCCCATCCTCACGTACGTTGGGCCCCACGAGGATGCCCAAGTGGGTGCCGCCATCCGGCGTGAGCTGCTGCGCGACGGCCAGGTCTTCTACATTCACAATTCCGTCAAGACCATTACGCGCACGGCGCTGCACCTCGCGGACTTGGTGCCGGAGGCGCGCATCGCAGTTGCCCACGGCCAGATGAGCGAGAAGCAACTGGAGCAGGTCATCGTGGACTACTACGAGAAGCGCTACGACGTGCTCGTGTGCACCACCATCGTGGAGACGGGGCTCGACATCTCCAATGCCAACACCCTCATCGTGGAGCGCGCGGATGCCTTTGGGCTGTCGCAACTGCATCAGCTCAGGGGACGCGTGGGCCGCGCTCGCGAGCGCGCGTACGCCTACTTCCTGTACCCGCCGGACCGCTCGCTAACCGAGACCGCGCATGATCGGCTGCAGACCATCGCCGCTCACACGGACCTGGGCGCGGGCGCGGCGGTCGCCATGAAGGACCTGGAAATTCGCGGTGCGGGCAACCTGCTGGGCGGCGAACAGTCCGGTCATATTGAGGGCGTTGGCTTTGACCTGTACATCCGCATGGTGGGCGAGGCGGTGGCCGACTTCCGCGGCGAGGGTGAGCCCGAGCGCACGCCCATGACCGTTGACCTGCCCATCGACGCGCACATCCCAGAGGCATACATCGAGCACGAACGGTTGCGCTTGGAGGCGTACCGAAAGATCGCCGACGCTGCCGACGGCCCCGCGCTCGCGGCGGTGCAGGCGGAACTCGCCGACCGCTACGGCCCACTCCCGGAAGTAGTAGAGAACTTGCTGGCGGTGGCGACACTTCGCATCGAACTGCGCGCCAAGGGCATTCACGATGTGGTGAGCCAAGGCACTTACGTGCGTTTCTCCCCAGTGGAACTGCCAGACTCGGCGGCCATGCGCGTGGGCCGTCTATACCCCGGCACCCACATCAAGCCAGCCGTGCGGCAAGTGCTCATCCCCGCCCCGCGCACCTCTCGCGTTGGCGGAAGCGCCGTTGAAGGGCTACCCGTTCTGGAATGGGTGCGCGGCGTCTGCAGTGCGATGTGGCCCGATTAGGATGTGGATCATGCGATTTCAGCGTTCTCGCGCCGCCGTACTTGGCGCGGCAGTTGTCACTCTTGCGCTCACCGCTTGCGCGCCCACCGGTCAGCCCGCCAATCCCGGCGTTGCAGCTACGTACCACGACAGGTCCGTGACGAACTCGACGATCGATGGCATCTACCAAGCGTGGGTGGACGACACCAAGGGCCAGGACGTGGCCAACCGCCGCGAGATCCTCACCGTCGAATTGTTGCGCGACGACCTCCTCGCCAAATGCAAGGAGTTGGGTTACCCGGTCCCGTGGGCCACAGCGAAGAGCTATGCCAATTCGTGGATCAACTTCAAGGGCCTCACGGGGGGAGCGAGCGACGAGATGATCTCCGCTACCCAGGGCATCCTCGCGCTCTACGTAGTTGCGTACACAGACCCCACGCTGGCAAGCCTCAAGGAAATTTCTGAGAAGGTGGAGAAATCCGCCGTTGTGAGCCCACGCAGTGGGGTGTACTCCACCGACGCTCTGCTCAGCACCGTTCAGACGGCGATGAAGTCTGCGGATCAGCAGCAATTGGGCCCGCAGTTCTCTTTCACGGAGATGCAAAACGTCTCAGCGTTTGCCGACGCGAACGTTTCCTGGTTCGATCGCGGCTGATCGGCAACCGCGTGGGGAGCGGAATCCGCTTCCACGTCATGGCTGCGGTCACCCCGCTCGACGATCTGAGCAACACGGGCTTTGACTCGGTACCTCTGCTTGGTGCCGCTGCAGCTCTAGTGCTGCTGGGTGCGATGCTCATCTTGGGGCGTAGGCGAGCCTGACCAACGCCGTGGTGGAGGACCTTCGTCGCGCCGCGCCCTCGCGCGGGCACCGATAGAATTGCGAAG
>CAYMRO010000281.1:0-2073 GCA_964392875.1 uncultured Demequinaceae bacterium | reverse complement strand
CGCATAGAGCCATGTGCCCTTGCGCGACAGGTGCCCGTAGTGGCCCTGCTCGACGTAGCAGGTCCAGCCGCCCCGATCATCGGCCGCGACCCACCCGCCGGAGCGCGGCGGCTTCTTGAGGCCGAAGAACGACCAGGCGTGACTGTCCGCCGGATGCTCCAGTGCGCCACCCCAGCGACGCACCGCGTCGAGTGCATGGGCGAAGCACCCGCCATCATCGCCGAGCTTGAACTGGTGTGGCTTGCGCGTGCTGCCATGCCAGTATCGGCCCCAACGTTGGCACGGAGGATGAGCCACGACCGGGTGCGGTCCGGCATATCGGCGCGCGTCGCGCACCACGTCCCACGGGTCCACCCCGTCAAGGCCGAAGTAGCAGCCGCTCAGCTCGACATATAGCGCCGCGATCATGCCGCTCGTCTCCTAATTTCGTATCAGGTCGCGCATCCGGTCTGCGATGCCGAGCAAGAACCCGTCCTGAGCGCCAGACGCCTGCTCACGAATATCGCGCTCCAGCTCCGCCAAGGCACTCGTCTTGTCCTCATTGATCAACGCGTGGAGTTGATCAGCCCGAGAGGCGCGACCCTCGACGTTGCCCAGAGCCCACTTGGCCCCGTCATCGAAAGTGCCGGGCATGCCTGGGGCGTTCTGCAACTCTCGGCGTACCGCATCCACCAATCCTGCCACGCTATAGGTGGTATTCGTCATGCAGTTGCTCCTTGGTGACTTGATGGGGACTCACCATCGGGTTCCCCAACGGCTCCTCAGCTTTCGTCGCGGCTCTTGTCGCGCGTGATCCAGATCTTCGTGCGGTCCCGATACTCCAGGTAACATTCCTTGTCCTCGCGCACGTTGTCGAAGATCACCTCCAGTAGGTTCTCAGCGTACTCCTGACGGCTCGTGGCGATCTTCAGCCTCGCGTCGAGATCGGCGATCTTCTCCTCCAAGGTGCGCCGGTAGGAGTAGCGGTCGATCTCTGGGATGTTGATCTGTTTCGTCATCGGCTCCCCTCAGTCCTTTGGTTTCCGCTTCCTACGCGGCACAAGCTTGGCAAGGTGCGGCCTGTTCAAGACGGTCTGCCTGACCACGCCGAGCCTGCGCGCAACCTCGATAGCCGGCACCTTGGCCTTGAGCCACCGCTCGGCCTTCGCCTCGTCCTTCTCCGTCAGCTTGGGCAGCGCCCCGATCTGCGACCCGCGCCGCCTTGCCGCCGCCATGCCGTCCCGCGTTCGCTCCACCACCAAGTCGCGCTCGAACTGCGCCAGCGCCCCGATGACATGGAACAGCAGTCGGCCGCCAGGCGTGGTCGTGTCGAAGCCCTCTGTCAGGCTGCGAAAGCCAACCCCACGCTTGGTCAGGCCCTCCACCTTGTCGATCAGGTCGAGCATAGAGCGGCCCAGCCGGTCGAGCTTGTAGACGATGAACACGTCGCCTCTGACCGCCTGGGTTAGCGCCAGCTCCAGCCGTGGGCGCTTGGCCTTGACCCCGCTTTTGACCTCGAACCACAGGTTGTCCTCGGGGACGCCAGCGCGTCGGAGCGCGTCCTTCTGCATCTCCAAGGATTGGTCGCGAGTGCTCACGCGCGCATACCCGATCAGTCGGCCGGTGAACTTGTCCGGCCTGAACGCGTCTGACGGATTTTTGCTGTTCATAACCCACGCTGGTGGCCATTCCGCAAATCGCTCTTGTCCAAAATCTTCTACACCCCTACTGGACACGGCGCAAGCGAAATGGTACACAGACTGTGGATCGGCGCTCTTCGTGGACGGTCTGACTGCTGCGGGTGTCCTTCGAGCGCTCAACCCCGCAGCCCATTAGGAGACGCCCGGCCAATGAGCGATGAACTCGCGGACATCACAGAGCGCCTACGCCGCGCCGCGCCGTTCATGCGCGCGACCGTGAACGCTGGCCTTTTCGGTCAGCATGCCGACACCTGCGAGGAAGCGGCGGCAGTGATCGACCGTGCCAAGCGCGCCTTCAAGTCCCTGATCGCAGCCATCGAGCGCGAGGGTTTCGAGGTCTTGTCTGATGTCCAGGGCGAGACATACTCAGTGCGCCCCAGAGAACGTTAAGGAA
>CAYMRO010000280.1:0-2077 GCA_964392875.1 uncultured Demequinaceae bacterium | reverse complement strand
CCCGGCGCCATCTCGGACCTGACCGCGAGCACCGGACAGAAGCCGCAGGTCACCAAGGCCCGCAAGACCATCGCGCAGTTCAAGCTTCGCGAGGGCCAGGAGATTGGCGCCCACGTCACGCTCCGCGGCGACCGCATGTGGGAGTTCCTCGACCGTCTGCTGTCGATCGCGCTTCCCCGTATCCGCGACTTCCGTGGCCTGAGCCCCAAGCAGTTTGACGGCCACGGCAACTACACGTTCGGTCTCAACGAGCAGTCGATGTTCCACGAGATCAACCAGGACAAGATCGACCGCGTGCGAGGCATGGACATCACCATCGTCACGACCGCTACCACCGACGACGAGGGTCGCTCGCTGCTCAAGCAGCTGGGCTTCCCCTTCAAGGAGAAGTGACATGGCCAAGACCGCGCTGAAGAACAAGGCGGCCCGCAAGCCCAAGTTTGCTGTTCGTGGATATACCCGGTGCCAGAAGTGCGGACGTCCGCACTCGGTGTACCGCAAGTTCGGCCTGTGCCGCATTTGCTTCCGCGAGATGGCCCACGCAGGCGAACTGCCCGGCATCACCAAGAGCAGCTGGTAAATCCCAACGTCGCAGGTCCCCCAGCGGGAAACCATGACGAGAAAGAGTTCACATACTCATGACAATGACTGACCCGATCGCAGACATGCTCACGCGTCTGCGCAATGCAAATTCGGCGTACCACGACACCGTGTCGATGCCTCACTCGAAGCTCAAGGCGAACATCGCCAAGATCCTCGAGTCTGAGGGCTACATCTCCGGTTCCTCTGTGGCAAACGCCGAGGTGGGCAAGACGCTCACCCTCAACCTGAAGTACGGCCCCAACCGTGAGCGTTCGCTCGCGGGCATCCGCCGTGTTTCCAAGCCCGGCCTTCGCGTTTACGCAAAGTCGACCAACCTCCCCAAGGTCCTTGGCGGCCTTGGTGTGGTCATCCTGTCCACCTCGTCCGGCTTGCTCACCGACCGTCAGGCGGAAAAGCAAGGCGTTGGCGGCGAAGTCGTCGCGTTCGTCTGGTAAGCGGGAGGTAGACACATGTCACGCATTGGAAAGATGCCCGTAGCGGTTCCCGCGAACGTGGACATCACAATCGACGGCGCACTCGTCACGGTCAAGGGCCCCAAGGGGACTTTGAGCCACACGGTCGCTAGCCCCATCACGGTGGAGAAGAACGAGCAGGGCGTTGAGGTGAAGCGTCCCGACGACGAGCGCATCTCCAAGTCGCTGCACGGCCTTACTCGCACCCTGGTTGCCAACATGGTCACCGGTGTTACGGACGGCTACGAGAAGAAGCTTGAGATCGTCGGCACGGGTTACCGTGTGGCGCTCAACGGCCAGACGCTGGAGTTCGCTCTTGGCTTCTCGCACCCCGTGCACGTCTCGGCTCCGGCCGGCATCACCTTCGCTGTGGAGGGCCCCACCAAGTTCTCGGTGTCGGGCATCGACAAGCAGCAGGTTGGTGAGGTTGCGGCCAACATTCGCAAGATTCGCAAGCCTGAGCCCTACAAGGGCAAGGGTGTCCGCTACGCGGGCGAGCAGGTTCGCCGCAAGGCCGGAAAGACAGGTAAGTAGCCATGACTCTCGCAATCAAAGGCAAGGGCAAGACGATCCAGCGCAAGCGTCGTCACTTCCGCCTGCGCAAGAAGATCTCAGGCACGCCCGCCCGTCCCCGTCTCGTTGTGACCCGCTCCACGCGCCACATGGTTGCGCAGATCGTCGACGACACCAAGGGCACCACCCTGGCAGCCGCATCGACCCTCGAGGCCGACGTTCGGGCACTCAAGGGCGACAAGACGGCCAAGGCGTCGAAGGTTGGCCAGCTGGTCGCCGAGCGTGCCAAGGCCGCAGGCATCGACAAGGTCGTTTTCGATCGTGGCGGCAACAAGTACCACGGCCGCGTTGCGGCAGTGGCCGACGGCGCACGAGAGGGCGGTCTCGCCCTCTAGGGCGGGCCGCGCACAAGGTGTAGAGGAAACAACATGGCTGACAACAACAGCGGCCGTCGCGACAACAACCGTCGCGGCCAAGAGCCGGAAAACAAGTTCGTCGAGCGCGTCGTG
>CAYMRO010000279.1:0-2084 GCA_964392875.1 uncultured Demequinaceae bacterium | reverse complement strand
GCTGAAGAAGCTGAATCCCTTCACCTAGCGGCTGCTCCCCACTCCAGGGCGAGCCCGCGCGTGATGCCTGGTAGACACCCGGAGGCGAGCGGCGGGGTGAGGATCTCGCCGCCGCGCTCGATGAAGACGTTGGAACCGGTGCCCTCGCAAAGGTGACCGTGCGTGTTGGCGATGAGTGCCTCGTCGGCCCCTTTTGCCCGAGCAAACTGGACTATCACCACGTTCTCCGCATACGAAGTGCTCTTCACGCCCGCGATGGGTGAGCGTTCATTGCGCTTCCATGGCGCGCGCACCGCGCGGCACTCCTTGATCGCGGGCGAGGCTGATGCGACCACCACAACGGTAGGCGCCGCATTGCCCCGGAAGGAACTGTGGGGGCCCGTTCCGCTGGACACGGTCACGCGCACGCGAGTCCTGTCTGGCCCGCCTTGGGCGAGCACCTCCTCCACGCCATTGCGAATGTGAGCGGTATCCAAACCGGTGAGGCCCATGCGCGATGCCGAGTACTCGAGCCGCATCAGGTGACGAGTGAGCGCGAACGCCACCCCGTCAACAACCTCCAGCGTCTCAAAGATGCCGTCCCCCACGGTGAAGCCGTGATCGAGCGGAGAGATCGCATAATCGTCTGCCGCGCGCAGCGACCCATTCACCCAAAGGACGTCGCTCATGCGCTAATTGTGTCGGCCGATGCGAGCGTTATCAACCGGCGGGCCTTGAGTTCCGTCTCGTGCCACTCTGCAACGGGGTCAGAACCCCACGTAATCCCCGCCCCGGTGCCAAAGCGCAGGGTGCCGCCATCAGCGTCGTCCCACCAAAACGTGCGAATTCCTACGGCGAGTTCAGCCCTTCGCGAGTCGCCATCTATCCAGCCGATGGCGCCGCAATACGGCCCGCGCGCAATGGTCTCCTCGCGCGCAATGATTTCCAGGGCCGACGATTTTGGCGCACCCGACACCGACCCTGGCGGAAAGGTGCCGCGAAGCAAGGCAGGCCACATCTCCGGGGTCCAGTTGAAGGCTGCGGCGGTGCGAGCGGTCACCGTGGATTGCAAGTGGGTGAGCCCGGGGAGGTCGTGGAGCGCGAGGAATTCCGGCACCGTCACGGATCCAGGCACGGCAATATGCGACAGGTCGTTGCGAATCAGGTCCGTGATCATGACGTTCTCGGCCTCGTCCTTTGGCAGCATCTGCTCCCCTGGCGCTGCGGTGCCCTTAATGGGACTGCTCATCACCACGTCCCCCTCCACGCTGAGGTACCGCTCGGGCGACGCGGACACCACCCACGTGCCCGGGGTGCCGTCCTGCTCGGGGACCACCACGCGAGCCGCATACCTGGCCGGATTTCCGGTGGCGAGGCGCCGCGACAGGGCTACAGCGTCGGGCCCGCCGTTGCCCGCCGGCAGAGGCGCGGACAGCACCCGGCAAAGGTTCACCTGGTAGACGTCTCCCTCGCGAATGTCATCGCGAATGCGTTCCACGCCGGCCACATATTGAGCCTCGGTGAGCGAGGACTGCCAGGAGCTTTGAGCGGGGCCTTCCCAGCGTCGGCCCGTAGGAATCTCAGGCGCGGCGCCATGCCAACTGACGTCCTCAAAGCGCCACGCGTCGAGCCTGCCCTCGAACGTGCCAACGAGCACCCAGAACCCGCTTTGCGCAAGCCGGTGGCCGTCGCGAGCGGCATCAATGTGCTCCACGCACTGCCGCGCGGATACGGTTCTAAAGGCGGCGTGGGCGTCCACATCGCACACGCTACCGGGCGGCGCGCCGGAGCGACCTACGGATTGGTCATTGGGCCCGGCATCGGCTAATGTAAATCCCTGGTCGCGGGCAATCGCGACCGCGCGGACATAGCTCAGCTGGTAGAGCGCAACCTTGCCAAGGTTGAGGTCGCGGGTTCGAGCCCCGTTGTCCGCTCGGGTGTCGATTTTCAATCGGCATCGGAACTACGGTGGGTTGGCCGAGAGGCGAGGCAGCGGCCTGCAAAGCCGTATACACGGGTTCGAATCCCGTACCCACCTCGGGCGATTGGCGCAGGGGTAGCGCGCTTCCTTCACACGGAAGAGGTCACTGGTTCGATCCCAGTAT
>CAYMRO010000278.1:0-2092 GCA_964392875.1 uncultured Demequinaceae bacterium | reverse complement strand
TCACCACCTCCCACGCCGCACCCGTTCCCGTCCCGGCGAGTCCGCGCGCGAGCACCGTCCACAACGGCCACGCGAAGAACACCGCGAGGAACACCGCGGGCACGGCAACCACTACCGCCCAGGCGAGGTGGCGGCGAACGCGATCCGGGCGCAACCTCGCCGGGCGGTGCGTGGTCAGGGTTGCACCACCGCCGTCCACGCCTTGATCCAGGCCTCGCGGTTGGCGTCAATGTCGTTTGGGGCAACCGTCCACGGGTTGGGCGACAGCGGCGCGTACTCAGTCCAGTCGGCAGGCACGTCTACCGCGGAGGAAACGGGATAGACATACATGTTCGCTGGGAGCTCTGCCTGGAATGCGTCGCTCAGCATCCAGTCCACCACCTGTTGCGCGGCCTGCGGGTGCTTGGCTCCGGCGAGCACGCCCACGTACTCCACCTGGCGGAAGCACGTGTCCAGCAGGGCAGCCGTAGTGGCCGTGCCGTCGATGACCTCCGACGGCGGTGACGAGGCATAGCTCAGCACCAGTGGGTAGTCGCCGCCGTAGTTGGGAGCGGAGAAGTCCGTGTAATAGGTGTCCGACCACGACGCCGTGACACGCAAGCCGTTCGCCGCGAGACCCGCCCAATAGTCCTCCCAGCCGTCGCCCTTGGCCCCAATCGTCGCGAGCAGGAACGCGAGCCCCGGGCTAGAGGTTGCGGGATTGCTCACGGACAACAGCCCCTTGTATTGGGGCTTGAGGAGATCACCGAGGGTCTCAGGAGCCTCCAGCTTGTGGTCCTTGAAGTAGCCGATGTCGTAGTTGAGGCACACGTCCGAGTAGTCCACGGCCGTGAGCGCCTGAGAGCCGTCGATGGCGAACTTAGCGGCGTCCGCCGCCGCAGGAACGCTTGAGGCGTAATCGGCGAACACGTCCTCCCTGAGCGCTCGCGAAGCGAACGTGTTGTCCACGCCATACGCCACGTCGCCAAGGGGCGCATCCTTGGTGAGTATCAGTTGATTGGTGAGCGTCCCCGCGTCGCCAGGCGCCACGAAGGTGACGTGAATCCCCGTCTCCTTCTCAAATTGGGTCACCACAGCGTCGGGCATAGCGAAGCTGTCGTGGGTTACCACGGTGACTTCAGTTTCCGGTGCCACTGGGGTGCCCGACGTGGTGGTTGGCGTCGCGGCCTGGCTGCAGCCGGCGAGGGCAAGGGTGGTGATGGATGCCGCTGCCGCGGCGATGGTGCGCGAGTTGCGCATTTTTCCTCCTATTAAGGAGGGGACGAGACTCGACTCCCTACGCCGGTGCGAGCCGGATCAGGTTCGAGGGTCTGCGGCTGGTCCGCACTCTCAGCGCTCTGATCTCGGTTGCCCGGGAAGCGCTCCCCTGTCGTTGTCCGCTCAGAGTACCGCGCGTGCAGTGGACTAAACGTCAGTCCTTTGAAAGTTCTGGAAGCTCTTGGACGCCGTAGGCCCGCGCTGGCCGCGATACCGGGATCCATATTGCGTTGACCCGTATGGGTTCTCTGCAGGCGAAGACAGCCGGAAGAAGCACAGTTGGCCGATCTTCATGCCCGGCCACAGGTTGATAGGCAACGTGGCAGTGTTGGACAGCTCAAGCGTGACGTTGCCTTCGAACCCGGGGTCAATGAACCCAGCCGTGGAGTGCGTCAGCAACCCAAGGCGACCCAACGAGGACTTGCCTTCCAGACGTGCCGCCACGTCGTCGGGCAATGTCACCGATTCATAGGTGGAGCCGAGCACGAACTCGCCAGGGTGCAACACGAACGGACCCGCTGAACCCACGTCAACCAGGCGTGTGAGCTCAGGCTGCTCCACCGCGGGGTCAATGGCCGCGTACTTGTGGTTGTCGAAGACCCTGAAAAACTTGTCGAGCCGCACGTCGATCGACGAGGGCTGGATCATGTTGGGGTCGTAGGGCTCGAGCACCACGCGCCCGGCGTCGAGTTCGGCGCGGATATCGCGATCAGAAAGCAACATGCGCCAAACCTAGCGCGTCCTGGCCGCATGCTGGGGTGAGTGAGCCGCTCTCCGGTGCACAGCGTCGGACCCCACGTTTTGCATAACGTTTCGGTCACGCGGTCGCAACGTT
>CAYMRO010000277.1:0-2147 GCA_964392875.1 uncultured Demequinaceae bacterium | reverse complement strand
CGTCATGAATACGCCGCGAATCCTGACCCCACGCACCAATTCAGGCAATACGCGCCCCACCGCGAGTCCTCGCGTGACTCGCAGTACCACGCACCCACGCACCCACACACCCCCGCGAATTGGTGCGTCCCGTCATGAATACGCCGCGAATCCTGACCCCACGCACCAATTCAGGCAATACGCGCGCCGCCGCGAGTGCTCACGTGCCTCGCACCAACACGCGCCCCGCCGCGAGTTCCCGCCCACCGAGCCTGGGGCCCTGCCTCCGCGGCCACTAGTCTCAGTGTCGTGAAGGTGTGGTGGATCGTGGCGGGAGCGGCCGTGCTCGTGGTCGCGGTCAGCATGGGGGTGGCGATCGCCCTCCCCGGCGAGCTCATCATCCCCAACGGCCCCACCTCCTCCCCAGTGCCCACCATGACCACGGAGAACTGGCTCAACCCGGCTTTCCCCTGGCGCGCGGCAATCATCGTGCTCGCGGCCGTGATCACCATGGTCACTATTGCGCTCGTGGCGCGCGCGCGTGATCGCCGCCGCAACCGCTAGTCTCCGCAATAAGAGCCAGCGCAGTAGGAAGGCATCATGACCGTCACTGAGGAGAAGCCGCACGTCGCGCCAAAGGCGAAAGTGACGCGCGGCAAGCGCCCACCCAAGGCATTCCAGTTCACGTACAGCCGGTGGGGACTGCTGGGCGCGCTGCTGTTCTTCAGCCTGTCCCTTGTGCCCTCCTTGCTGCCGCGATCGGGCGTGCTGCAAGGCCTCGTGAGCGGCATCACCGCGGTCATCGGCTACGGCCTCGCGTGTGCGTTTGTGGCGCTGTGGCACTACCTGCAGGGTCCCGTTCCGCACGGTACGGCCCGACGCTGGACGCTCCTCATCGTGCTCGTGGCACTGGGCATTTTGCTGGGTTACAGCGTATGGAAATACGTTGGCTGGCAGAACGAGACACGCACCCTCATGGGCATGGAGCCACTATCTCCCCTGGTATGGCCGCTCATTCTTGTGGTCGGGGCGCTCATTGCGTGGCTCCTGCTCGCAATGGGCCGCGCCTTCCGCACCCTGTTCCGCTGGACCGGAAACCTCGTGGACCGATGGCTGCCGCGCCGCCTCGCGGTGACGCTGTCATCGATCGTGACGCTGCTCGTCATCTGGGGCCTGCTCTCAGGCGCAATCCTCGACGCCTTCTTTGCGGGAGCTAACGCGATCTTCTCCACGCGGGACACGCGCGACAAGCCCTTTGCCACGCAGCCAACTGATCAGTACCACTCCGGCGGGCCTGGTTCGCTCGTGAAGTGGGATGAACTGGGCCGGCAGGGCCGCGACTTCATCTCGCGCACCCCCGAGGTGGAGGACATCAACGCCGTGAGCGGCGGCGGCGCCCTTGAGCCCATCCGCGTCTACGTAGGTCTCAAGTCCGCTGACACCGTGCAGGGCCGGGCGGATCTCATGCTCGAGGAACTCAAGCGCACTGGGGCCTTCGATCGCGAAGCGATCGTGATTGGCTCCACCACTGGCACTGGCTGGCTGGATCCCAACGCGATGGATCCCATCGACTACATGTTCAATGGCGATGACGCGATCGCGGGCATGCAGTACTCGTTCCTGCCCAGCTGGATCTCACTCTTCGCGGACGCCGCGATCACCAAGGAGACGGCGCAGACGATGTTCTCCACCATCCACGACTACTGGGTGACGCTTCCCGAGGACTCGCGACCCAAGCTGTACCTCTTTGGGCTCTCGCTGGGTTCGTTCGGCGTGGAATCGGTGCTGGGCGACGTGGACATCATCAACGCACCCTTCGACGGCGCGCTCATGGCGGGCCCGCCCTTCCTCAACCCCTTGCACACCCAAATCACCGACGATCGCGACCCCGGCACGCCCGCGTGGCACCCCACGTACAGCGACGGGCGCACCGTGCGCTTCACCGCGCAGGAAGACCTGCTCGATCGCAATAGCGGCACGTGGGGCCCGCAGACTCGCCTGGTCTATATCCAGCACGGGACCGACGGCGTGGTTTGGTTCTCGCCGAGCCTCCTCTATCGCTCTCCCGACTGGCTAAAAGCGGGCGAACGGGCTCCCGACGTCTCGGACGAGATGACTTGGTACCCAATCGTTTCCTTCTGGCAAGGCGCCGTGGATCTCGCGGCCGC
>CAYMRO010000276.1:0-2156 GCA_964392875.1 uncultured Demequinaceae bacterium | reverse complement strand
ACACCATCGAGGCGCTCGTCCTCACCAAGGAGGACAAGGAAGGCCGCCTGATCCTCTCCAAGAAGCGCGCGCAGTACGAGCGTGCCTGGGGCTCCATCGAGAAGGTCAAGGAAGAAGACGGCATCGTCTCGGGAACGGTCATCGAGGTTGTCAAGGGTGGCCTCATCGTGGACATCGGTCTGCGCGGCTTCCTCCCCGCCTCGCTCGTCGAGATGCGTCGCGTTCGCGACCTGGGCCCCTACATCGGCCAGCAGATCGAAGCGAAGATCATCGAGCTCGACAAGAACCGCAACAACGTGGTGTTGTCTCGCCGTGCCTTCCTTGAGCAGACGCAGTCCGAGGTGCGCTCCACGTTCCTCACCGCGCTGGCTCCCGGACAGGTCCGCAAGGGTGTCGTTTCCTCGATCGTCAACTTCGGTGCGTTCGTTGACCTGGGCGGCGTAGACGGCCTTGTGCACGTCTCCGAGCTGTCCTGGAAGCACATCGACCACCCCACCGAGGTTGTCAACGTTGGCCAAGAGGTTGAGGTTGAGGTACTCGAGATCGACATGGACCGCGAGCGTGTTTCGCTCTCGCTCAAGGCCACGCAGGAAGACCCGTGGGCCGTGTACGCACGCACCCACGCGATCGGCCAGATTGTGCCCGGCAAGGTCACCAAGCTCGTTCCCTTCGGCGCGTTCGTTCGCGTTTACGAGGGCATCGAGGGCCTGGTGCACATCTCCGAGCTGTCCGTGCGCCACGTTGAACTGCCCGAGCAGGTTGTGCAGGCCGACGAGGACGTCTTCGTCAAGATCATCGACATTGACCTTGAGCGTCGCCGCATCTCGCTGTCCATCAAGCAGGCGAACGAGGGCGTTGACCCCAACGGCGAGGACTTTGACCCCGCGCTGTACGGCATGACGGCCGAGTACGACGCCGCAGGCAACTACAAGTACCCCGAGGGCTTTGACCCCGACACCCAGGAATGGCGCGACGGCTTTGACGCTCAGCGCGAGGCCTGGGAGGCGGACTACGCCAAGGCTCACGAGCGCTGGGAAGCCCACAAGGCATTTGTGGCCAAGCAGGACGCTGCGGCCCTCGAGGCCGAGACCGCGGCCCCCGCGGCCAAGAAGCGCGACGCCAAGTCCGCCGGTGCGGCCACCTCGTACTCCTCGCATGAGGAGGACTCGTCCGAGGGCACGCTGGCCTCCGACGAGCGCCTCGCCGCTCTGCGCGAGAAGCTCACGGGCAACTAGTCCACAGCAGTTCACGAGGGGCCCCCGCGCTGTCATTGCGACAGCGGCGGTGGGCCCCTCTTGCATGCCCCGGCAACCACGGATAGGGCCACGGCGGCGCGTGAAGTTGCCCACAGCGTCGGGCCGTGTGAGGATGCGAACTGTGTTGCGCATAGGACTCACGGGTGGCATCGCCGCCGGCAAGTCCACTGCGGCGCGCCGTTTTGGGGAGCTCGGCGCACGCGTTGTTGACTACGACGCGCTTGCCAGGCGCGTGGTGGAGCCGGGTTCCGCTGCGCTCGTGGACATCGTCTCGACGTTTGGCGATGCAGTGCTGGTGCGCGGACAACTAAACCGTACAGCGCTCGCCGCGATCGTGTTTGGGAGCGCTTCGGAACGCGAACGCCTTAATAAAATCGTTCATCCATACGTGGTTGCTGCGGGGCTCGCTGCGGACAGGCAAGCGCGCGCCGAGGGCGTGGACGTCATCGTGCATGACATTCCGCTGCTCGTGGAGACAGGTCAAGGCGGGGACTTCGACATGGTCGTCACGGTGGCGGCGCCGGTGGAGCTGCGCATGCAGCGCCTCGTCAAGCAGCGCAGCCTCACGGGGGCCGACGCTGAGGCCAGGATCGCGGCACAGGCCACCGATGAGCAGCGCGCCGCAGCAGCCGACGTGGTTCTGGACGGTTCCGGGACGCCGGAAAACCTCGAGTCGCAGGTGGACGCCTTCTGGGCGGAGCGCGTGCCTCACGCGATCACCACCTGACGCGAGTTCCGTGTCAGTGGCTCGGCGTACGGTTGTTCCATGTCTACCGATCTGCGCCGTGCCGAGAATCCCTTTGAGGTCATCTCCGAATACAAGCCGTCTGGCGACCAGCCGGCGGCCATCGATGACCTAGCGCGGCGTATTCAGGCGGGGGAGAAGGACGTGGTGCTGCT
>CAYMRO010000275.1:1370-2159 GCA_964392875.1 uncultured Demequinaceae bacterium | reverse complement strand
CTCGCGCCCAATCAACGTCAAACCAATGCTGGTAGGGGGAGGCTTCGCCCTCGCTCAGCACGGACCACAGAGCGCGGTTGTGATACGCGGGGGTGGGCACCGCCATGTGGTTGGGGACAACATCCGCAACGAGCCCAATGCCACGTTCACCCGCGCGCCACGCCAGGTCCCGCAACGCTTCCTCGCCGCCCAGGGAGGCGTCGATGCGAGAGTGATCCACCACGTCGTAGTAGTGGGTGGAACCGGGGGACGCCGTAAGGATGGGGCTCAAGTAGAGGTGAGAGACGCCCAGGGCGGCAAAGTAATCCAACTGAGCCGCAGCGTCGGCCAAAGTGAATTCGCTTGAGAGCTGCAAGCGATAGGTGGAGGTGGGCACGGGCGCGTCTGCGCGGTGCCCTAGTCGATACGCGCGTTCGTCTGCCATGTTGTGAACCCTTTGGGGGTGTCTCCATCATGTCAGACGCTGTCAGGCACACTGTCGGCATGCGAAGGGTGACATGGTGGCTATGTGTCGCCTCGCTGGTGTTGGTGGCGGTGCCTGTGGTGACACGGCTTACCGGCTTTGAGACAGGGCCGCTCGCGTTACTCGTTGCGTTCATGCCGTGGGTGACGCTCGTGTGTGTGGTGCCGCTTGCGCTCGCGCTGTTTGCTCGCTCGCGGGTGCTCGTGGCGTGTGCTGCGGCGCTGACAGTGCTGTGCGTGTGGTTCCAGTTGCCCCTGTTCACTGGTGGCGGTGACGGCGAAACGGCGCTGACTGTTGCGAGCGTCAACATGACGCTTGGGGAGGCT
>CAYMRO010000275.1:0-1360 GCA_964392875.1 uncultured Demequinaceae bacterium | reverse complement strand
CGCCCCAGGCACTCGCCGCGCTTGCGGAGGCCGGCCTCGCTTCTGAACTGCCGTATAGCGAGGCGATCGCAGAGCCGGGCGTACCTGGCACCGGTCTATGGTCCCGCTATCCCATCAGCGACCCGCAAGACGTGCCCGGCTTCACTGCGCACACGGTCCAGGCGACTGTCGGTGCGCCCGGTGGCAAGCTGACGTTTCTTGCAATCCATCCGCAGGCGCCGGGTAAGCACAACCACCGGAATTGGGCCGCGGACCTTGCCGCCCTCAACGACCTCCTCGCCCACACGGCGGGGCCGGTGGTGGTTGCGGGAGACTTCAACACGACTCGCGACCATGCAGGATTCCGGGACATCGAGGCGCTTGGGTATCGCGACGCCGCGGACCAAGCGGGATCCGGCTTTGCTCCCACCTTCCCCGAGAACCGCGAGCTGTGGCCACTTCTCGTTATTGCCCACGTCTTGGAGCGTGACAGTGGGCTGACGGCGCTGCGCACGTTGACGGTCATCATTCCGCAGGCAGATCACCGAGCACTCGTCGTCACATACGGTTCCGCGCGATAGTGGGCGCGCAGCAATGAAAAAAGCCCCAACGCCGTCGCGCTGGGGCCTCTACAAGGCAGTTAGTTGGTGGGCGATACTGGGATCGAACCAGTGACCTCTTCCGTGTGAAATACCTGGAGGCGATACCAAGCGGCACCCTTGGCTCGTCCGTACCAGCCAGTATCATCGAATCCCAGGCAGAAGGCACAGCAGAGTGCACAACGAATAGATGGGGGCGAAGATGCCGAACCCGGCTCGGGAACTCGTGGCGATTCTTGATGCGTGGCGCGACGACGAGGCGCCTAAGGAACAAGACGCACGTCGCATCACCGGAGTTGACGAGGCGAGTCTCAACAACCTCCGGCGCCACGGGCTCGCGCTGAACTTTATTGCCGCGTGCTCGTCATCCATGGACGAGCTGGAGCGCAGAAGCGTGGATGTGTCGCACATACGTGCGCACGAAGTCACGTGGTATCGAATGGTCCTCTCGTTTCCAAATGGCTGGAGTGCGACGGGCAATCGAGTCCAGGCCTACAAGTCCAACGCTCTTGACGCACTGCGAAGCCTTGCCGGCTATTTGGACATGGCGGGCCCGACGGTAACTCAGGGGCAGATCGACCAGGTGCCGGACCTCCTTGACGAGGTGGAGCGATTACTCGCTACCGACAAGACGCTTCCGGATTTGCTGAGGCGCCACCTGCACAAGTTGGTTCAAGAGTGCAGGAATGCTCTAACCGACTATGAGGTGCTTGGCGTATTCGATCTATCGGAGGCACTGACACGGCTTTGGGTCGGAGTGAATGCGGCTGCGGAGGCGTCAG
>CAYMRO010000274.1:0-2189 GCA_964392875.1 uncultured Demequinaceae bacterium | reverse complement strand
CCGTTACGTTCCCAGCCCGTAGTCGGGATCCACGTCTTCAGGGCTCTTGCCCAACACAAAGCCCACATGCTCGGCGAGCACGTCTCGCACAAGAGCAGGCAACTCATGCGGTTCGCAGCGCTGCTCGATGGGCCTGCGGTAAAGCACGATGCGCGCGGTCTGGCCAAGGTCCGCAGGAAAGAGACGGCCAAGCGGCACGCCGTGTTCCCACGGTGAGGGGTCTGAGGGCGGCACGTCTTCCGTGCCAAATTCCACGCGCCCCCAGTCCCGGCCCCAGCGGGCCTCGAGCCGCTCTGCGGCGTCCAGCACGAGGTCATCAAAGACCTCTGATCGGCTCAACGCGCCAGGGGAGCCAAGGGGGTGCAGGGGGCGCCGGAGCCCTCTCCCATGGCGGTCTCTCGCGGTCATGGCTTGAGCGTAACGCGGCCCAGGCGGCGTGGCATCGGCCCCGCGCTCGCGCCCGCGGGTAGCGTCCACAGGGTGATAGCAATGCGTCAGTGTTCTCGCTCGTCGTGCTCCAACGCAGCGGCGGCCACGCTTACGTATGTCTACGAAGACTCCACCGTTGTGGTTGGCCAACTTTCAGCCAGCGCGGAGCCCCATGCCTACGATCTGTGCGCCGTGCATGCCGACCGCTTCACCGCGCCGCGCGGCTGGGACGTCATTCACATCCACCAGGAATTCGTGGATCGCGGACCCAGTGACGACGACCTCGACGCGCTTGCGCGTGCCGTGCGGCAGGCGGGAACTCCGCCCATGATGGAAGAGGTTGTGGTGCGCCCGCCATTGGCCTCCGAGCCGCGCCGTGGCCACCTGCGCGTGGTCTCAGCGGACGGCTGACCGGCTACCCTAGGCACGTGTCAGCCACACCCCCAGCAGCACCTGACCTCAGCCGCCTCATCAAGTCGTACGACGTCCGCGGCGTAGTGGGCGAGGACCTCACGGACGAGGTGGCAACGGCCATTGGCGCCGCCTTTGCCGATGAGATCGTGCTCCCCGATGGTGCCGCCACCGTGGTGATCGGTCACGACATGCGAGATACCGGTCCGGGACTAGCCGCCGCCGTGGCCGCAGGCCTCACCGCCCGCGGCGTTGACGTCATCGACATTGGCCTGTGCTCAACGGACGGGCTCTACCACGCATCCGGCACGCTCGATCTGCCAGGCGTGATGGTCACGGCGAGCCACAATCCTGCCCAATACAACGGCATGAAGCTGTGCCGCTCGCGTGCTCGTGCGGTTGGCGAAAACTCGGGATTGTCCGACGTTCGCTCCAGGGCCGCGGCACTGCTCGCCGGGGGTGTTACTCCAGGCTCGGCACGCGGCTCGGTCACCCACCGCGACATGATCGGCGAGTACGGCGCGTTTTTGCGCTCGCTCGTGCCGCTCGAGGGCATCCGCCCACTGCGCGTGGTGGTTGATGCCGCCAATGCCATGGCTGGGTACACGGTGCCCGCGGTACTCGGCACCGAGGCAGGGTTACCCCAACTGCCGTTGGAGATCATCCCTCTCTACTTTGAGTTGGACGGCTCGTTTCCCAACCACGAGCCCAATCCGCTTGACCCCGCGAACCTCGTGGACCTGCAGGCGGCAGTGCTCGAGCATGGCGCGGACATTGGGCTTGCGTTCGACGGCGACGCCGACCGCTGCTTTGTTGTTGACGAGCGCGGCGAGGTAGTGGCCGCATCCGCAATCACGTGCCTGGTTGGCTTGCGTGAGGCCGCGCGAGTGGGCTCCGCAACGGTCATTCACAACCTCATCTCCTCGCGCGCCGTGCCTCAACTGCTCGCTGCGGCAGGCGCCACCCCCGTGCGCTCGCGAGTTGGCCACAGCTTCATCAAGGCGGACATGGCGCGCCTTGATGCCGTGTTTGGCGGCGAGCACTCTGCGCATTTCTATTTCCGCGACTTCTTCTACGCGGACTCCGGCATGCTTGCCGCGATGCATGTGCTCGCCGCGCTGGGAGATCAGCCTGCCGATGCCCCAAGCCAGCCACTCAGCGAACTGCTCGCTCCGTACACGCCGTATGCAGCGTCGGGCGAAATCAATTCCACGGTCACTGATGCCGCCGCCGCAACGCAACGCGTAATCAACGCGCTCGCGGGCGACGAGTGCACGCTCGATCACCTCGACGGCGTGACCATTGACCATTGGGACGCCGAGCCGCGCTGGTGGCTCAACCTGCGTTCG
>CAYMRO010000273.1:0-2200 GCA_964392875.1 uncultured Demequinaceae bacterium | reverse complement strand
CCGACGCCGCGCCGGCTGCCCCTGCCGCCGCACCCGAGCCCGTGGCTGAGTCGGCTCCCGAGCCTGTTGCTGAGGCTGCGCCCGTTGCTGAGGCCGCGCCCGTTGCTGAGGCTGCGCCCGTTGCTGAGGCCGCGCCTGTGTCTGAGGCTGCGCCCGTTGGAGAAACGGCATCCGAGCCAGCACCCGCAGCGGCGCCCGGCGGTGGCCGTGACGTGACGCTGCCAGCACTGGGCGAATCGGTGACCGAAGGCACCGTCACACGGTGGCTCAAGAACGTTGGTGACACCGTTGCCGTAGACGAGCCCCTCGTTGAGGTCTCCACGGACAAGGTCGACACCGAGATCCCGTCGCCCTTTGCTGGCACCCTGACCGAGATCCTCGTTGCCGAGGACGAGGTCACCGCAGTTGGTGCGGTGCTCGCTCGCATTGCCGACGGCAGCGCAGCTACTGCTGCGCCAGCACCGGCCGCACCGGCGGCTCCCGCACCGGAGGCGGCTCCCGCACCGGAGGCGGCTCCCGCACCTGCGGCCCCTGCACCGGCGGCCCCCGCGCCCGTGCCCGCTCCGCCCGTCGCCGAGGCCCCGGTTCAGGCTCCGCCCGCACCCGCACCCGCAGCTCCGCCCGCACCCACACCCGCAACTCCTGCACCGGCCGCTCCCGCGGCGCAGGCACCAACCGGATCGGGCTACGTGACCCCCATCGTGCGAAAGCTCGCCTCCGAGCGCGGCGTGAACCTCGCCCAGCTTGCCGGCTCCGGTGTAGGCGGCCGCATCCGCAAGGAAGACGTCATCGCAGCAGCCGCAGCTCCAGCTGCAAGCGCCCCCTCAGCCACAGCGTCGGCCGCAGCGCCCGCATCCGCGGGAACCCCAGCGTCGGCCCCTACGCCCCGCGAGGTATCTGAACTGCGCGGCCAAACCATCAAGATGACTCGCATCCGCAAGGTCACGGGCGACAAGATGATGGAGTCGCTGCACGGCATGGCGCAGCTCACGTCCGTTGTTGAGGTTGACTGCTCCAAGATCTGGGCCCTTCGCGCCAAGAACAAGGACGCTTTCGAGGCCAAGCACGGCGTCAAGCTCTCGTTCCTGCCATTCTTCACGGTGGCGGTTGCGGAGGCGCTGCAGGTGCACGCCAACGTCAACGCGTCGATCGTTGACGACTCGATCGCCTACCACCCAACGGTCAACCTATCGCTCGCTGTGGACACCGAGAAGGGGCTCATGCTCCCCACGTTGCGTGACGCTGACTCGAAGACACTGCCTCAGCACGCCCAGGGCATTGCGGACCTGGCCGAGCGCGCGCGTAGCGGCGGTCTCAAGGCGGACGAGATCTCCGGCGGCACCTTCTCCGTGACCAACACGGGCTCGCTCGGAACCATCTTCGACACGCCCGTGGTCCCTGCCCCGCAGGCCGCCATTCTCGCAACGTGTGCCATTGTCAAGCGTGCGGTTGTGGTGCGCGGCCCCAACGGCGAGGACGTCATTTCGGTGCGCCCCGTGTGCTTCCTGCCGCTCAGCTACGACCACCGCCTCATCGATGGTGCCGACGCGTCCCGCTTCTTGCAAGACGTCAAGGCACGAGTAGAGGCCGGTGCCTTCGAGGCGGATCTGGGCCTCTAAATGCGCGTAGCGATCGCGGGATCGTCGGGCCTCATCGGCACGGCGCTCTCCGCTTCGTTGCGCGCTGACGGCCACGAGGTGCTCGCGCTGGTGCGTCGCGAAGCGCGCGCGGGCGAATCCCAATGGGACCCGGCGCGGGGCGTCATTGATGCGGATGCCCTGCTCGCATGCGACGCCGTAGTCAACCTCGCTGGGGCATCGATTGGAGACAAGCGGCTCACCGATTCGTACAAGGCTGTGGTGAGGAAGTCCCGCACGGATTCAACGGGCCTCATTGCGACCACCCTTGCGGACGGCAAGTGGGGCGGCGTGCTGATGCAGGGCTCCGCGATGGGCTACTACGGCGATCGCGGCACCGAAGAGCTATCGGAACACTCGGGCCCAGGCGCCACCTTCCTCAGCGCGATTGTGCTCGCCTGGGAGGCTGCCGCCCAGCCTGCAGTCGACGCTGGTATCCGTACTGTGTTCACGCGCACCGGGCTGGTGCTGGCACCGCATGGAGGATTCGCGGAGCGACTCTTGCCGATTCGCGCATCTGTACGTCTGCCCGAAACCCAACAGAATCATGACGGCCAAATTGT
>CAYMRO010000272.1:0-2239 GCA_964392875.1 uncultured Demequinaceae bacterium | reverse complement strand
GATGCGTAGTCGAAGCCGTTCGCAGGCTCGGGCGTGATTTCGGTCATGGTGCCCCCTCAGGTTGGGCACGAGGCTACCGAAACTTATCGCCGCCGTCGCGTCCGTGAGACAAATATCTCGCAGCCAGTTGGTACTGGACTGGCTCGCGTTGCCGCAAGTAGCGTCGGGCCTATGACAAACCCGGCCGACGCTGCAGCCCACTTTCGCGCACGCCTCTCCTTTGAAACTGACGTGACCGATACCCACGGCGCGCTTGAGAGCGGCAACCCGGGCTTTGTCTTCATCGACACTCGCAGCGTTGAGTCATGGAACCAGGGTCACGCGCGTGGCGCTGTGCATCTGCCCGTCAGGGAGATGCGGGCGCGCATCCCCGAGTACCCGGTGGGCACGGAATTCGTTGTCTACTGCTGGGGTCCCGGTTGCAACGGTGCCACGAACGCGGGGCTCGTCATCAGCGAGCTCGGCTACGCGCGGCGGGAAATGATCGGGGGCTTCGAGTACTGGGCACGCGAGGGAATGCCCGTGGACAAGGTGGTTACCGACGCGAGCGGAGCGCAAGTCACTATTGACGACACCCGTGCCGTTGATCCCTTGACGTCACCGCTCCCCGCATTGGGCGCGCGGATCGCGTGTGACTGCTAGTTAGTGGCCTTGACGGTGCAGGTCTTTCCCGTCACGCAGGTGATGGTCGCGAATTGGAATGACTGCTTCCACGCCGACTTATGGGAATCCCACTTTGCCGAGGCCCTGGGCCAACCGATCGTAGAGCTGGCGACTCCGCCCTTTGCCACTGCGGCGCGCCACACCACTGTTGGCGAGTACATCGCTCCCACGGACTTCTGCCACGTGAGCGTTCCCTTGGTGAAGGTCTGATACTGCCCACCCCCGTTCTTGGAAACCGTCACGACGTTCGCCGTGGCCCAGCCGAACTTAGACGTTGTCACGCCCTTGGCTCGCGCCAACTCCACAAAGTTGGTGCCAACCGTGCCCCACTTCTTGTGGTTGTGGAACACAGTGCCGTATTGGAAGTCCTGATCCACGGTGCCAACAACGGGGTCGATGTACCGACTGCCGATGGGCCAACCCAGCTTGCCGGTTGCGAGGCCCTTGGCCTTCCACGCGGTGAGTAGGCCGCCGTATACATATGAGACGTCCCCGCCCTTCGGTTGCGCGAGGATGCCGCCCGTGAAGACTTGCCAGGTGCCGCCTCCGCTGACCTTGGACGTCTTTGCCAACCCCGTTGGGGTTCCTAGCCGGCCTGTGAGCACGCCGTTCGCGAGCGCTGACTCGACGAACGTCGTTGAGACGGCCGCAGTAACGGTGCCCTTGAAGATGATGGATGCGCGCTCAAAGTCTTGGACCCACAGTCCGGACTTGGCATCCTGATACGGATCCGACGTTGGCCAGCCGAGCTTGGAGTCGCCGCCCAGCTTGGAATAGGTGGCATACACCGCGCCAGTCACTGCGTGGATGCCGTGCTCCTCGGAGTTGAAGATGCCGCCCTTTTGGAACTTCTGCCAGCCGATTCCATTGCCAGCTGTTCGGGGCGTGTAATCGCGCACTGGCCAACCGAGCGACCCGTCAACGTCGCCCAGGTTGCGATAGGTATCGACAAAGCTGGGAGCAATCACCCCATAGGTGGTGCCGTCGTGATACATCGTGCCGTTGTCGAACTCCACGGACCACAGTCCAGAGCGCACGGTGGACTTTGCGCCGTGGGCCCAGCCCAGGCTGCCGCTGGGTCCACCGTAGGCGGCCCAGGCTTTGGTGAAGCCGTTACCCAGGTAAAACGCGCTAACGCCTTCTGGGTCCACGAGCGAGCCCTTGGTGAATCGCTGGGTCAATCCGCCGACGCCAGCAGTTGAAGTAACGGTGGATTCGATGGGCCAACCGACGGATGAAATTCCGGTGCTCAGCCAAAAGCTGTTGAAGGGCTTGGCTAGGAAGAACGCGCCCTTGGCTTGCGTCCAGGCGATGGTGCCATTCTTGTAAGTCCGGTGGTAACCGCCACCTGCTGACTTGTCGAGGACGGGCGCGCCCGTTGCCTCACCAATGGCTCCCGACCCGCCGCCGTTGGCGTTCCAGAACTCGGTGATTTCCGTTTCGCCGTACGCGCCGGTGACGCCAAACCAGTCAATGAACAACCGCCAGAAGTTGCGATTGCCATACGCCGAGCACTTGTCGCCGCTGCCGTAGAGGTTCTTGAGGGCAGCGGCGTTGGGCGTGTAAGGCGTGTACA
>CAYMRO010000271.1:0-2243 GCA_964392875.1 uncultured Demequinaceae bacterium | reverse complement strand
GTACCACTGCTCAAGCCACGTGTATCCAGTGTTGGCGGCGCTGTAGCCCGCGAACTCCGTGCACGCAAAGCTATTGGTTGCGCTGCACTCCCAAGGTGTCACGGGAGCCGCACTACTCGCGGTGGCAGTGACGCCCGCCATCATCATGCCTAGCGCCGCGATCGCGGCTACTCGGGTACGTACTCGACCCACAGTGTTCTGTTTCACAGTTATCTCTTCCCCAACCAGATAGATGCCTGCACGCCCACTTGGCGTACGTCGTCAGCCTGGCGGGTGGCGTGCACCGACGGTAGTACGCAGAAGTGTCTACGGCCCAGCGGCGCGGTGTGCTCGTTGCGGTTTGAGTCCGGGGCCGTCAGGGAGCGACCGTGTTGGTGCCTGCCTCAAGTTCCGCGAATTTGGTTTGCATGGTCGCGTTGCCCCGTGTGAGCTTCTTGATCGTGACGTCTTGAGCTTTGTCGTTGGCGAGGCGCAGATTCCGCTCGGAGCCCAGAAGTGCCTCTTTTGTCTTCTGCAAGTGATCGATCGACTTGTCGATTTCGTCGATGGCCGTCTGGAAGCGCCGCGCCGCTAGGTCATAGTTCTTGCCGAATGCGGACTTGAACGCTTCTAGGTCCCGCTCAAAGTTGGTCACATCAACGCTCTGCGCCCGCACCAGCGCGAGCTCCTGCTTGTAGGCGAGCGCACCCATGGCGGCGTTGCGCAGCAGCGTGATGATGGGGATGAACGCCTGCGGCCGCACCACAAACATCTTGGGGAAGCGATGGCTCACGTCCACGATGCCGCCGTTGTAAAGGTCGCTGTCCGGCTCCAGGAGTGATACGAGCACCGCGTATTCGCAGCCCTTCTCATTGCGATCCTTGTCAAGCTCTCGCAGAAAGTCCTCGTTCTTCTTCTTGGTGGCGGTGGCGTCCGCCTCGTTCTTCATCTCGAACATGATGGACACGATCTCCGTGCCGGCCGCGTCCGTCTCGCGGAAGATGTAGTCGCCCTTGCTGCCCGTGCGCGCGTCGTTGTCCTTCTCAAAGTAGGCAGTGGGGAACGCCGTGGCGCGAATCTGATTGAACGAGTTCTCGCAGTGCAGTTCCAGCGTCTCGCCCAGCATCTTTGTGGACTGCTTGGCCTTGAAGTCCTTGTAGTACGCGATCTGCTCGTCCTTAGCCTTCACCTCGGCGGCATGCGCCTCTTGGAGGGAGGACTTGAGTAGCTTCTGCTCATTCGCTTTGGCCTCGAGGTCCCGTTCGAGAGCATCGCGTTGCTTCTCGACCGCAATGACCGCGGTTGTGACGGCGAGCTGCCTCTCGGTCGCTGCGGCTCGCACTTCGGCAGTGAGGCGTTCGATCTCCAATGCCTGCTTTGCCGCCTCGTCCTTGAGTGAGTTGGCTATTTTCGCCTCCGCTAGCTCAACGGCAGTTCGCTTATCTTGCTCGGCGAGGTGCAAGCGTTCCTGGAGCGCAGCGTCGAACTCTTTGGTGCGCACTTGGGAGACGATGTCCGCGTAGCTGGCCGCATCGATGGGGAAGGCTTTGCCGCAGTGCGGGCAGTTGATCTCGGGCATGGTGGGCTCCTTTGCGTTAGGAGTCTATGGGTGGGGTAGCACCGAGTCAGGCCGCGAGCGCCAGTTGTGGCCGTGTCAACAGCATGGTGTCGTCGGCAGCCGCCATCAGGGCGCCGGACGCCATGAGCCCCAGTGAAACCACCTTCACGGGCACGCCAACTGCCCTCAGTGCGGCTGCCGCGCCCGTGAAGATGTGGTCCCCCGATCCGATCACCACGGCGGCGTAGCGCTGTCGAATGTGCTCGGAATCGGCGAGGGCGTCGCAGAGTGCGCGATCTGCCCCTGACTCCCCTGCTCCCACCAATAGGCGAGCTCCTGGCATGGCTAGGGCAGCGTCGAACGCCCAATCGGGGTCTGTTGCGACCACGGCTTGATCAACGCCAGGCTGGAACGCAATCGCCACAAAAAACTGCTCGGCGGCGCTTGCCCATAGGTGGGCATCGGCCCGCGAAGGCGCACAACCCAGCAGGTTTTCCAGGTCAATTGCCACCAGGCGGCGTTTGTTGATGTGGTTCATGGCCTCCTCCTTGCCAGCGTTGCGGTTCATATGGCGCACGTTACGCAAGGGGTCTGACATTGACTGGCGGACAGCCGGTGCCGTACATTGTCCGTACACGTCATGAAGGGATCATTATGTCAACGGACACCGCTCCCGCAAAGAAGGGGCAACGCCTTGAATTCCGCG
>CAYMRO010000270.1:0-2270 GCA_964392875.1 uncultured Demequinaceae bacterium | reverse complement strand
GCTCACTCACCTCGTCAACCGGCGTCACCTCCGGCGCCTCAACAGATCCAGGGGTTACCTGCGCGGTGGAGCCAATCGCCGCCATGACCGAGGTACGAAGCGACGCGGGGGGAGGGGGGGCCTCGGCGTCGGCCAGTGTCGCGGTGACGGAACTCAGGGAAGTCACCTCGGCCGCGCAAGCCGAGCACTCGGCAAGGTGCGCCTCAAACTCAACCGTTTCAGCGGGGGAGAGCGCGCCCACCACGTAGGGGCCAATGAGGGCGTGGACGTCCGCGCCGTTTGACTCGGTCACTTCTCCACCTCCCACATGTCTCGCAACTTGATCAATCCGTCCCGCAGCCTGGCCTTGGCCGTGCCCAGCGGCACGTTGAGCGACTCCGCCACCTCGCGGTGCGTGTAGCCCTTGTAAAACGCGAGTTCCAAGGCCTCGCGCTGCAACTCAGTGAGTGCCGCAAAGCCCTTCCGCACACGAGCGGCCTGCCATTCGGCGAACATCGTCTCCACCACATCATCCGGCTCAGCGGACTGGCCCGCCGCGGTTACTGAATTGGCTTGCGACCTGGCCCTATGTGCCTGCTCGCTCCGCACCCTGTCTACCGCCCGGCGGTGCGCAATGGTGAGAATCCAGGAGCGAGCCGAACCAGCGTCGGGCCTATAACGGGGAGCCAACCGCCACACGTCCACGAGCGCCTCCTGAGCCACGTCCTCGGCGAGCTGCGGATCCCGCACCACCCTCAGTGCGATGCCGAATACCGAGCCCGCCACCTGGTTGTAGAGCTGCTCGAACGCGGGTGCGGAGCCGCGGCCGGACTGCACCAGGAGCGCCGCGAGTGAATCGGGGTTGGCGCCGGCGGGCACGGGCTCCGCCTGCCGCTGCGCCCTCGACTGCGCCCCCCTCTGCGCACCCATGTGGTCCACTCGCGCTCCTCGCCCGGGATCTAGCCGTCTGCATCCATGCTGTCGTCGTCCATCGCGTCGCTGGACATCATGGGGGACGGGGACATGCTGCCGTCATCCATCATTGCCGATTGCGTTGGCGCCGGGGTGGCGGCCGGGGTGTCTTTGTCTCCGCATCCCGCGAGCACCAGGCCGCTCGCGAGCATGAGTACGGGTACCGCGATCAATCGCTTGCCATTCATGGTTCCTCCTCCGTTGTTTGACTGCTGTCACAACTGGTTCGGAGCGAACCGCGGCGCGGATGGGTGCTCACCCAAAGGTGAAGGCGTAGGCCTGCAGTCCCTCGCTGAAGGTCATGTGCAGGAGCACGGACCCGGGCTCGCCCGTCCACAGCGTGTAGAGGTCGGGCTCGCCGGAGACCGTGATGGTCTTGCGCGTGGAGGGGTCGCCAACCACTTCGGTGGTGACGGTGCCGGTTCCGGCGATCACCAGGTGGGCATCGGCGGCGTAGAAGCTCACGTTCATCTCCGCGTCCTTGCCCGCGGTGGCGAACTCGGAGCCCACGGTCCACGTGCCGCCAATGGAGAAGTGGTTCCCGGGCGGGTCCGCGGTGAGGGTGTAGTCGGTTGCGGTGTCTTTGACAACGTCGTTGTAGTTGCCCTGCGCGCGCCCGTAGCCCACGTAGCTCTCCGGGCTGCGGTTGGCGGTCAGGGTGCCCATGCCCGTGGGCGCCACGGTTGGCTCGGGCGGGGTCTTGAGCAGCTGCTGGATAAGCATCTCGGTCTCGCCATAGTTGCCCTCGCCGTAGTGCACCTGGCGCACCATGCCGGTCTGGTCGATGAGGTAGTGCGCGGGCCAGTAGCGCTGACCCCACGCGTCCCACGTGGCGTAGTCGTTGTCGAGCGCGATGGGGTAGTCCACGCCGTACCGCTTGGCCGCCGCGGCAACGTTGGACTCCACCTTCTCAAACCCAAACTCGGGGGTGTGGACGCCGATGACGACTAGGCCGTCGTCCTTGTATTTGTCATACCAGCCCGTGATGTACGGGAACGTGCGCTGGCAGTTGATGCAGGAGTACGTCCAGAAGTCGATGAGCACCACCTTGCCCTTGAGGTCCGCGAGGTTCAGCGGCTTGTTACCAGGCGTGTTGAGCCACGAGGTGAGGCCCGTGAGCTCGCGCTCGGGCCCGCAATTGCGGAGCTCGGTTGGCACGTAGGAGCACTCATCGAAGCTCATGTAGCGGCCCATGTCGGCAGTGTTGGTTGGGCCGCCATCGCGCCCGGCCAGGTTGTCCAACTGGGTGCGCACCTCCTGGTTGTCCTCAATGCTGCTTTGCGCGTTCGCGAGGAACCCGGGGACCGCGCGCTGCAGCG
>CAYMRO010000269.1:1006-2283 GCA_964392875.1 uncultured Demequinaceae bacterium | reverse complement strand
ACCTTGCGCTGGATGTCTGCCTTAGCGCCAACATCGATGCCACGTGTGGGTTCGTCGAGGATGAGAAGTTGCGGAGCAGTGGCGAGCCAGCGTGCGAGCAAGAGCTTCTGCTGGTTCCCACCTGACAAGTTGCGTGCAAGGGCGTTGGGGTTGGCCGGACGCACGTCGAGTGCCCCGATCGACGCGTTGACGATCTCGTCCTGCTCGGAACGGCGCACCTTACGGAGCCAGCCCCGGCGCGCTTGGACTCCAAGGATGATGTTCTCGGCGACCGTGAGATCGCCAATAATGCCGTCGGCCCTGCGGTCCTCCGAGGAAAACGCCACCCGATTGTCGATCGCGTGCCGGGGAGACGTGATTTTCACGTGCTTTCCGGCCACCTCTACACGCCCCGAGTCGGGCTTGTCGGCGCCGTAAAGCAACCGCACGAGTTCGGTGCGCCCGGAGCCCAGCAGTCCCGCGATGCCCACCACTTCACCGTGATAGACATCGACATCGGCGGGCTCAAGGAAGCCTCGCTTACCAATGCCTTCTGCACGCAGCACGGGGGCTCCCGTGCGATCAACGGTGTGTTCGGCGGCGTCCGAGATCGCCGAGAGGTCATCAAGTGTGCGCCCGATCATCTTGGTCACGAGTTGATCGCGCGGAAGGTCGCTCACGGCGTATTCGCCCACGAGCTTGCCATTGCGCAGCACCGTGATGCGGTCCGCAATTTCGTAGACCTGGTCAAGGAAGTGGCTGACGAAGAGGATTGCGACACCCTTGTCTCGGAGTCCGCGAACTACGTCGAAGAGGCGCTCCACCTCCCCCCGGTCGAGGCTTGAGGTGGGCGGGTCGAGGATGAGCACCTTTGCGTCCAGCACCATGGCGCGGCTAATCGCCACGAGTTGCTGCACCGCGATTGAATGCGCGGAGAGCATCGTCTTGGGATCGATTGCGACTCCCAGTGCCGCGAGGTGCTTGGCGGCGGCGGCGTGCGCCGCGGGCCAGTCCACGAACCCCGCCGTGCGGGGCTCGTGCCCCAGCATCACGTTCTCGCCTACGGAAAGGTTGGTGCACAGGTTTACCTCTTGGTAGACCGTGGAGATTCCCGCCGCCTGCGCGTCGGCCGTCGAATCAAATTTGCGCTCTGTGCCGTCCACCGTGATGGTGCCCTCGTCAATGGCGTATACGCCAGTGAGAGCCTTGATGAGGGTGGATTTTCCCGCGCCGTTCTCGCCCATGAGCGAGTGCACCTCGCCCGCGCGCAGCGAGAAGTCCACGGCGTCGAGTGCGAG
>CAYMRO010000269.1:0-996 GCA_964392875.1 uncultured Demequinaceae bacterium | reverse complement strand
GCGAGCACCCCTGGGAACTGGATGGTGATTGACCGCATATCAACAAGCGGCGGGGCTGCATTGCCCTGGGTGTCCGTCACGACGACTTCCTTCTTGGATCGACTCCGATGCGTGCCACCCGGGGGCCGGTCAAAACCGACCCCCGGGCGTATCGCAGTGGTACCTGACTAGCCGACTATCGCCTAGTAGGCGCGGGCGTCCAGGATCTCTTGGGTGATGTCCTCTTGCGAGAAGCTACCGTCGATGCCGTAGCTGACCTTCTCCACGGTCTTGCCAGCGAGCACGTCCTTGACGAGCTGAGCCGCTGGGTCGCCCAGGAGCGGGTTGCACTCAACGATGTAGTTGATCTTCTTGTCGAGCAGCGCCTGCATGCCGTCGTGAACACCGTCGATCGAGATGATCTTGATGTCCGTTCCTGGCTTGCCACCTGCGGCCTCAATGGCCTCGATGGCACCAAGCGCCATGTCGTCGTTGTGCGCGAACACCAGGTCGATGCCGTCGATGCCGTACTTCTGGATGAAGCCTTCCATCACAGACTTGCCGCCATCGCGCGTGAACTCACCCGTCTGAGAGTCGATCGTCTCGATCTGGGTGCCCTCGATGGCGGAGTTGAAGCCGTCGGCCCGGTCGTTCGCAGGTGCGGAACCGGTGGTGCCTTCAAGCACAACCATCTTGGTGGGGGTGGTGCCGTACTGCTCGGCGGCAAAGGTACCGGCCGTGACGCCCTCTTGCTTGAAGTCGTCGCCGACCCACGCAGCGTAGAGGTCGGGTGACGAGGTCACCGTGCGGTCTTCAAGGATCACGGGGATCTTTGCAGCCTGGGCTTCCTTCAGGACGTCGTCCCAGCCGTCTTCAACGATGGGCGCGATGACGATGGCGTCGACGCCCTGGTTGATGAAGCTGCGGACAGCAGCAATCTGTGCGGCCGTGTCGTTGTCAGCCGCGTTGAAGACCAGCTTGAAGCCGTTCTCCTCGGAGAATGCTGCCTTCATTGAG
>CAYMRO010000268.1:0-2294 GCA_964392875.1 uncultured Demequinaceae bacterium | reverse complement strand
CGACATGCAGTGGTTGGCCTCTTCCCACATCTGCTTGGCGAGGTACAAGTGCGCCTCGGAAGCGTTGATGTAGGGATAGACGCCAAACGCCAGCGCCTTGTTGACGAGCAGCTCGTTGGGGTTGAAGTACGACATCAGGTAGGTGACGGCGTGCTTCTCTTCGTCCGTCATCTTCTTAAAGTCCGCGAGGTCCTCACCCAGCTGAATCTCGTTGGGGAACCACGTGTTCGCAACGGCCTGGTTGTAGAGGTCGTACGCCCACGGGTACTTGATTGGCTTCAGCAACAATCCGTCCTGGATGCCGGTACCGAGAATTCCCATGTCAATCTCCTTATGCGTTTACTGGCAGGACTCGCACTGGAGTCGCTCCATCGGGTCAACGGGGCACGCCACGCCACCAACCATGTCGGTGTCGTCAGCGATTACCTCGAAAGACGTTGCGCCAAACGGAATGTCCGACGCTGTGGCGGGCTCCGGCTCAGGCGTCGCCTGGGGCAGTGCGGCAGGCGGGACCTCGGGCTGGGCCACGGGTGCTGTAGCGAATGCCTGAGCCGCGACCGCGCTCAAGACCGACGAGGGGGCGAGGGCTGGCGCGGCGGCTACGGGTGCGGGTGCAACGGGTGCGGGCGCAACGGGTGCGGGTGCAACCGGTGCGGCGGCTACGGGTGCGTCGGCCAGCGACACTGCTGCACCCTCGACGAGCACGTCATCGGCCACAGCTTCGCTGACAGCAGCCGCGCTCGGCTTCTTGGTCCCAAAGCCGCCAAAGCCGCGCTTGCCTGACGAGGCAGCGGGAGATTTGGACGCGACACCGGCACCGGCGGAGGAGCCCGTGGTGGCCAGACGCTCAGACTTGTTGACTCGCACCGTGGACTGTTCCGCAGTGTGCCGCTGCTTCATGTGCAGGTAGTAGGTGGTCTTAACGCCCCGCTCCCACGCCGCCGCGTACAGAGCCATCATGTTGTCAATGCTGCGGTCTTCGAGGTAGATGTTGCGGCTGATCGCCTGGTCAATCCACTTCTGGGCGCGAGCCGCAACCTCGATGAACGCGTAGGGGCTCAACTGGAAGGAAGTCTTGTAAACGTCCTTGAGGTGCTGCGGGACATCTTCGAGCTGCGAGAGGTCACCCTGCACAGCCAGGAGGTCGTCCTTGACCTGCTCCCACATGCCAATGTCCTGCAGGTCCTTGACGAGGTTGCGGTTGATCTCGAGGAACTTGCCGGACGAGGTTGCGCGGCTGAAGATCTGCGAGAACTGGGGGTCAAAGCCGGGCGTGGTGCCGGCAACGAGGCCAATGGACGCGGTAGGTGCAACAGCCATCAGGGTTGCGTTGCGGATGCCGCCCTTGACCTTGGTACGCAGCGCGTCCCAGTCCTGGCGAACGGTGCGGTCAACGGTGATCGGAACGCCGCGGTCCGCCTCGGCCTCGGCAATGGTGTCGAAAGGCACCTTGCCCTGGGACCAGCCGGAACCTTCAAAGTTGGAGTACGAGCCGCGCTCCCTCGCGAGGTCCGCGGATGTGTCGATCGCGTGGAATGAGACGAACTCGACGATCTCATCGATGAGCTCGTATGCCTCTTCCGATTCGTAGGCGAGGCCAAGGCGCTCGGTGAGGTCCGTGTAACCCATCACGCCAAGGCCAATGGCCCGGTTCTCGCGGTTAGCGAACTCAGACTCCGGAACAGAACTGAGAGTGATGTCAACGAGGTTGTCGAGCTGACGCACGGCAAGTTGGGTGGACGCCTTCATGCGCTCCCAATCGATCTTGCCGTCTACGAGGTGCGTGGACAGGTTGATGGACGCGAGGTTGCAGACTGCGATGTTCTCGCGGTCCTGCGGAAGGCAGATCTCGGTGCACAGGTTGCTGAGGTGAATGGTGCCCGTGTTGGTGTTGAGGGCACGGTTATTGATGGTGTCCTTCCACGTGAGCCACGGGTGAGAGCTGCCCTGAAGGCTGATGAGGATCGACTTGTACTGCTCGCGCGCCTTCATCTTCTTGAAGGTGCGCACCTTGCCGGCCTCCGCAAGGCCAATCAGTTCCTTGTAGCGAGCGGAGAACGCCGCGCCAACAAGTTCCACGAGGTCGGGTGCCTCGGCAGGGTCAAAGAGGTACCAGTCGTCGTCGTTCTGCACGCGCTTCATGAACTCGTCAGAGATCCACACTGCGGTGTTGGCCGTGCGCGTGCGGCGGTAGGGGTCGCCGGAGTTCTGACGCAGGTCAAGGAACTGCGAGAAGTCCAGGTGCCAGTTCTCCATGTAGAAGCACAGCGCGCCAAACTTCTTGCCACCGCGGC
>CAYMRO010000267.1:0-2310 GCA_964392875.1 uncultured Demequinaceae bacterium | reverse complement strand
GAGCCACGTGACCGCCTCCTCAGAGGCGAGCAGCGCCTTGGTCGCGTAGACCGACGTCGACAGCAGCCGCGCAAGCCTTTCCGCTGCCGTGCCTGAATCGCGCAAAAGCTTCAGATACCACTGCGCATCACCCAGCTGATCGCTCAACTGCCGGAACGCCAGCAGACCAGCGTCCGGATCCGCGCCCTGCGCAAACCAGCCGATCATCGCTGGGAGCAATTGGCGCTGAATGAGTGCCCGGCGGGACACGCCGTCGCTCAACGCGACGATGTGCCGCAAAGCGCCAACGGGATCAACAAAGCCAACGGCCGCGAGCCGGGCCTCTGCGGCCTCGTCGTCAAGCGCGGCCTCGTCTGCGCTGAGCCTCGCCACCACCGGCAGGATGGGCCGATAAAACATCTCCAAGTGCATGGCGCGTACGTTTCGCCTGGTATCTGCCCATACCTCGGTCATGTACTCAGCCGTGGCAAAGCCCGACGCTCGGGCCAGAAAGCGCAGACCCTCCTCATCGGCGGGCATGAGGTGGGTACGGCTCAACTTGCGCAGTTGGAGGCGGTGCTCCCATACGCGCAATTGGCGGTAACTGCGGTCCATCGCGGCGGCCTGGGTGCGGCCAACGTAGCCGCCAGCCCGCAGCGCGCGCAGGGCGTCAAGAGTCTTGCGGTGACGAAGACTTGTGTCGGCGCGGCCGTGCACCAATTGCAGCAACTGCACGGTGAACTCAACGTCCCGGAGCCCTCCTGGCCCAAGCTTGATTTGACGGTCGCTGTGCTCGCGCGGCACGTGCTCCTCGACCCTGCGACGCATGGCTTGGGCAGACTCCACGAAGCCCTCGCGCTCCACCGCCGTCCACACCATGGGCCACACCGCGTCGAGGTACTCCTGCCCCACCGTAAGGTCCCCAGCTATGGGGCGTGCCTTCAGCAGCGCCTGGAACTCCCACGTTTCCGCCCACCGCTCGTAATAGGCCTTGTGCGATGCCACATTGCGTACCAAGTGGCCGTCCTTGCCCTCTGGCCGCAGTGCCGCGTCAACCTCCCACAGGGGCGGCTCGGCGCCCGCGGCGTCGCACGCGCGCGCTGCTGCCGCGGCGAGCCGCGTGGCAATCTTTAAGGACTCATCCTCGGTGGCATCCTCGCCGGGCTCCGCCGCAAAGATGACGTCCACGTCGGAGACGTAGTTGAGTTCGCCTGCGCCGCACTTGCCCATGCCGATGATGGCGAGGCGAGTCTTGGCGTGAGCGGGTTCGGCCGCGCGCGCTATCGCGAGCCCGGCCTCAAGCGCGGCGCCCGCGAGGTCCGCGAGCGCAGCTGCTACGTGCGGGAACAGCTGCGTGGGCTCACGTGAAAGGAGGTCATCCGCAGCGATCCTCATGAGCGCCCGGCGGTAGGCAACCCGCATAGCTGCCACAGCGTCGGGCCCCGTCATGCTGGCTATGGGGCTTGGGGAGGTGGGATCGGCTCCTACTGATGCGAGGAGCGCAGCCCGCACGTCCACGTGCGCAAAGTCTTCATCCGCGGGGTAAGCGCCCAAGTCCGCGGCGAGGTTTGGGTGGCGGATCAGGAAGTCGCCCAGCGCGATGGAGCCGCCCAGCAGCACGGCAAGCCGCGCGCCACCCATGGAGTCCCGCATGGTGGCGAGTTCCTTAAGAACCCCCGCGTCACGGGCGGACTCGGCAAGGCGCAGCAGTTGCAGCAAGCCGGAATCGGGATCTGCCAGGTACGACAGCGCTCGCGCTGGATCTTCGATCGTCACGCCAGTCACGGCAACGATCTCACCAAGCAGCCGTTCCGCGCGCTGGGGATCCGCGACTCCAGACCTGCGAAGCCGGGTCGCTAGCGAGACTTCCCTGGTGCTCACCCGCCGCTACAGCACCGAGAGATATTGCTGCAGTTCATAGGGCGTGACCTGGGCGCGGTACGCCTCCCACTCGGCGCGCTTGTTGCGCAACACAAAGTCGAAGACGCGCTCGCCCAGAGTCTCCGCGACCAGCTCTGACTTCTCCATGACCGCGATCGCGTCGGCGAGTGACGCGGGCAGTGGCTCGTAGCCCATTGCGCGCCGCTCAGAGGCGGACAGCTCCCAGACGTCGTCTTCCGCGCCTTCAGGGAGCTCGTAGGCGCCCTCGATGCCCTTGAGGCCCGCCGCGAGGAGCACCGCAAAGCCCAAGTAGGGGTTCACCGCCGGGTCCATCGCGCGGTACTCCACGCGCGTTGACTGCCCCTTGCCGGGCTTGTGGATGGGCACGCGCACCAGCGCGGAACGGTTGTTGGAGCCCCAGCACACGTAGGAGGGCGCCTCGGCGCCGCC
>CAYMRO010000266.1:0-2319 GCA_964392875.1 uncultured Demequinaceae bacterium | reverse complement strand
GGAGACCTCGTGTGCCGAGGTGCTCATGGGCAAGAACGGCGTTGACGCGGTGTACACGGCAGACCCCAACATCGATCCCACCGCGGAGCGCCTCGCAACGCTGACCTACCGCGACGCGCTCCAGAAGCGCCTCAAGGTCATGGATCAGGCTGCTTTCTCGCTCGCGATGGACAACAAGGTGCCGATGGTCGTTTTTGGCCTCGACGCCCCTGGAAATGTGACGCGTGCGCTTCTCGGTGAGAGAATCGGCACCCTGGTGACGGCGTAAGGAGCTGCACGTGATTGACGAGATCCTCTTTGAGGCAGAAGAGAACATGGAGCGCGCCCTCGAGGTGGCGAAGGACAATTTCTCCTCCATCCGCACGGGGCAGGCAACCGCGTCGATGTTCACCAACATCACGGTGGACTACTACGGTGCGCCCACCGCTTTGCAGCAGCTCGCGTCTATCAGCGTGCCCGAGGCGCGCACGGTGCTCATCGCGCCTTATGACCAGGGTTCCAAGCGAGAGATCGAGACGGCCCTTCGCAATTCCGACCTTGGCGTGAACCCGTCCGACGACGGCACGGTCATTCGCATCAACATGCCAATCCTCACGGAGGAGCGCCGCCGCGACTACGTGAAGCTCGCCAAAATCAAGGCCGAAGAGTCTCGCGTGACAATCCGCAACATGCGTCGCAAGGCAAAGGACCTCATTGACGCCGCCGTCAAGGACGGCGAGGTTGGCGAAGACGAGGGCTCGCGCGCGGAGAAGGAGCTCGATGCGCTGACCAAGCGTCACGTCGATGCGATCGACGCGCTGCTCGCCCACAAGGAGAACGAGCTTCTCGAGGTCTGATGGCAACCGTCACGTGGAGCGCGCCGTGAGCCTCATCAGCAGGCGGCGTTCGCAAGTTCCCGCCGCGCCCGCTCCGGCCGCAGGCGATATCGAGGTGCTCGCCGCCGTACCCGCCCCGCAACCCCGGCGCAACCTGTGGGTGGCAACGAGCGTGGGCACCGTCATCTTCATCGGCGCGCTCTTTGTGGCCCGCTGGAGCGAGCTCGGCTTCACCATCGGGCTCTACCTCGTGTGCATCGGCGCCACGATCGAATGGCGCAGCGCGCTGCGCTCGTCCGGCCGGCGCGTGTCACAGTGGCCCATCACCGTGGCGATTGTGGGTATGGGCGTCGCCACGTGGGCCGCGCAAGCCGAGGGCCTCATCGTCTCCCTCCTGGTTGGCTGCGCGGGCGTGGTCGCCTGGCGCGTGGTGGACGAACGCATCGAGAACACGCTCGCCGATTCCCTCGCATCGATGTTCACGCTGCTGTGGATCCCCTTCCTCGCCTCCTTCTTTGTCCTCATGGAACAGGCGCATGACGGCTGGGAGCGAGTGTTCATCGTGATCTTTGCCGTTGCGGGCAACGACACCGGTGCGCTCACCGCAGGCATGGCATTCGGCAAGCGCAAGATGGCGCCTCGCATCAGCCCCAACAAGACGTGGGAGGGCTTCGCTGGCGGGATTGCGCTGGGCACGGTTGCTGCCTCGGTGCTCGCCTTCTACATCTTTGACGGCCGCTGGTGGGTAGGTGCGCTCGCAGGCGCGGCCGCCGCGATGGGCGGCGTGATCGGGGACCTCGCGGAATCCGCGATCAAGCGCGACATCTCCGTCAAGGACATGAGTTCGTTCCTCCCGGGCCACGGCGGCATCCTTGACCGCATTGACTCGATGCTCGTTGCGGCCCCCGTGGCCTACCTCGTATTCGCACTGCTCTTGGGGACAACATGACAAGCCCGCCGATCATTCAGATGGCGGCCCCCAAGCCGGGCAAGGCGCCTGTTCACTTTGCCGACCTTGATGACGTAGCCAGGGCCAACGCTGTGGTGGACCTGGGGCTGCCAGCATTCAGGGCCAAGCAGCTGGAGAACCACTATTTTGCGCACCTGACCACGGATCCTGACGACATGACCGACCTTCCTGCCGCTACCCGCGCGGCCACAGCGTCGGCCCTTTTCCCCACGCTAATGAGCGAGGTGCGTTCCCTGGAAGCGGACGGCGGCGCAACGCGCAAGACGCTGTGGAACCTCCATGACGGCGTCAAGGTGGAGTCCGTGCTCATGAAGTACCCCGAGCGAGCCACGCTGTGTGTCACGAGCCAGGCGGGCTGCGGCATGGCGTGTCCGTTCTGTGCAACGGGGCAGATGGGCCTCACGCGCAACCTGAGTGCGGCGGAGATCATCGAGCAAGTGCGGCTTGCGGCGCGTTCGGCGCGGGACGGCGGGCTGGGGGAGAGCGTGCGGCTGTCCAACGTGGTGTTCATGGGCATGGGCGAGCCACTCGCCA
>CAYMRO010000265.1:0-2319 GCA_964392875.1 uncultured Demequinaceae bacterium | reverse complement strand
CTTGCCCACGCCATTGGGGCCAACCACGCCGTAAAACGAGCCCGCGGGGATGTCGAGGTCAATGCCATCTGCCGCGCGGAGGCTGCCGTAGACCTTGGTGAGGCCGCGGAGCGCCATGGCTGGGGCGGCGTCCGTCATTTCGTCAGCGTAACCGGAGCGGCGCGGGCGGCAATCCCTATGTGGGGAACAACACGTCAATTGCGGCAAGCTGCTCGGCGCTGAGCCGGATGTTGCCCGCCGCCGCATTCGCGGTCACCTGTTCCGGGCGGGTTGCCCCTGCAATGACCGACGCTACGGCTGGGTTCGCGAGGAACCAACCAAAGGTCGCCTCAAGCATGGTGAGGCCCCAGTCATCGCATAAGGCTTGGTAGGACTCCATCGCGTCCCAGTTCGCGTTGTCCGCCACCTCGGGCCGGACGTCGGCAATGCGGGTGCCAGCCGGGCGCTCGGTGCGCGTGAACTTGCCCGTGAACAGGCCGTTTGCGAGCGGGAAGAAAGGCAAGAAGCCCTGGCCGCCGGCAATTGCCGCGGCGAGCCTGCCGTCCGTTTCCACGTCGCGAGCGTTGAGGCTCAACTGGTCTTGGCTTGTGGCGGGACGCGGGATGCCGAGCGCATCGGCCGCGGCATTCGCGGCCTGCACTTGGGCGGTGGTGAACTGCGAGTGCCCGTACGCGCGAATGGTGCCCTCCGCCACTAGCTCTGCCAGGGCGGCGAGGGTCTCCTCGATGGGCGTGGCCTCGTCAGGGGTGTGAAGCTGCAAAAGATCGATGGTCTCTACGTTCAGTCGCGCCCGCGAGGCATTGGCGGCTGCGCGGAGGTAGGCGCGCGAGCCCTTGGCGCCAAGCTCATCGAGCGGCGTCGCCACCTCGGAATGACCGAACTTGGTGGCGATGATCGCCTCATCGCGCCTGCCCGCGAGCGCCTGCCCCAGGAGCCGCTCGCTCAGCCCCCACTCGCCGCCGTAGATGTCCGCAACGTCAAAAAAGGTGACCCCAGCGTCAAGTGCCGCGTGTACGACAGCCGCCGTGCCGTCGGCCGATTGCGAAGCCCTGCCCTCCCGGCCAAAGTTGTTGCAGCCAAGCCCTACGGCACTGATCGCAAACGGTGCGTGCTCAAGTGTGCGCAATTCCATACCACCAAATCTAGGCGACACGCACCCACCGGGTGACAACTAACCTACGGTCGCGTAGGGTTAGCACATCCGCTTCATGAGTTACCGCTCGCCATCGACTGGGAAGTCACCTCATACGTCCCCCAGATCGAAAGGCGCCCTCCACGTGACGTCAAAGACCTTCATCGCACCTACCTTCCCCGTGAACCACGTCACGCGCTCGTTCACAGAGATCGCTGCCACAGTGCGCGATGCTGGCCTTTTGAGGCGCAGTTACGTGTTCTATTCGGTGTTCGTATCCGTGCTCGTGCTCGCCCTTGGCGGCGTCATCACCGGCATGGTGCTGCTGGGCGACTCGTGGTTCCAGCTGCTCATGGCGGCGGCCCTTGGCGTGGTGCTGACTCAGTTTGCGTTCCTTGGCCACGAAGCTGCCCACCGGGCAATCTTCAAATCCGGCAACGCGAACGACAACTTTGGCAAGTTCATCAGTTCCTGGGTAGTGGGAATGAGCTACTTCTGGTGGATGAACAAGCACTCGCGCCACCACGCCAACCCCAACACCGTTGGCAAGGACCCGGACATTGCGCCGGACACCATCATGTTCCTCGACGACGATGCTGCAAAGACGCAGGGTTTTCTGCGCCACGTAGTGAAGCGCCAAGGCTGGCTGTTCTTCCCGTTGCTCACGCTCGAGGGCCTCAATCTGCACCGCACCGCCGTGGTGACGCTCGTCAAGAGCGGGTCCGCGCGCCAACGCTGGTTTGAACTGACGGGCATCGTGGTGCACTTTGCGGTCTACTTGGTGCCGCTGTTCCTGTTCCTGCCCGTGGGGCTCGCGTTCGCGTTCCTCGGCGTGCAGATGGCCGTGTTCGGCGTGTACATGGGCGCCTCGTTTGCACCCAACCACAAGGGAATGCTCATCATCCCTCGCGACGTGAAGGTGGACTTCCTGTCCCGCCAGGTGCTGACGAGCCGCAACATCCGCGGTGGCTGGTTCATGACGATCCTGCTTGGCGGCCTCAACTTCCAGACCGAGCATCACCTCTTCCCCAACATGGCGCGTCCCTACCTGTTCCGCACGCGCGAGATTGTGCGCGAGCACTGCGCAGACATCGATCTGGCGTACACGGAGACGGGCCTCATGGAGTCCTACGGCATCGTGGTGCGCTACCTCAACAAGGTTGGCCTCGCCGCTCGCGACCCGTTCG
>CAYMRO010000264.1:0-2331 GCA_964392875.1 uncultured Demequinaceae bacterium | reverse complement strand
TCTCCGACGGTTCGGCCGACGCAGTGAGCATCGCCGCCACCGGGCTCGAGGTGCAGGCCTCGGACTTTGGACGGTTTGTGCACGCACTGCCCCGCGTTGCGCACGATGCCACCATCGCGCTCTACGACGTCACCCCCGCGGATGACTCTCTCGAGAGCGTCTTTTCCTACTTGGTGGCGCGATGAACATTGTCGTCATGCGGTTGGCTTACCGCGCCCTGCTGGGAAGCAGGCGCTCGTGGGTGCTCATTGGGCTTGCACTGCTGCTGTTCGCGGTGGCTGGGCTCACCCGTTGGGGTTCAGGCGGCTCACTCGGCGCATCCGCGGGTGTCATCGTCAACTTTGGCTTTGGCACCCTGGTCCCCATCATGTGCCTCCTGGTAGGCACGGGGGTGATCGCGCCAGAGATCGAGGACGGTTCCATCGTCTACGTGCTGGCCAAGCCCTTGCCGCGGCGCACCATCGTGTTCTCCAAACTTGCCGTGGCCATTCCCGTGGCGCTCGTCTTTTCCGTGGCGTCCATTGTGGTGGCAGCGCAAATAGCGGGTGATAAGGACGGGCAGCTCGCGGCCGCCATGGGCGTCTCTGCCGCGCTCGCCTCGATTGCGTACACGAGCGTCTTCTTCATGATCGCCATCCTCACGCGCAACTCGATCATCGTTGGGCTCATCTATGCGCTGCTGTGGGAGGGCGTGCTTGCAGGCTACGTGCCGGGCGTGCGCACGCTCAGCATTCGGCAGTGGGCCCTTGCCCCAGCCGAAGAGATGCTCAAGGGCAACCCCGTATGGAACGTTTCCTCGGACGTTGGCCTGATCGCGGGCATCGTGTTGCTCGTGATCACCCCTACGGCGGCCATCTGGATTTCAGTGCAGCGGCTCAAGAGCCTCTCGGTGCGCGTCAGCGACTGATCGCGCTACAAAAACGCCCCAAGCACTGCGCCGATGATCCCAAGCGCCACCACGTCGTGCGCGCCATCAATCACGGTCAAGGTGAGCGGACGGCGCTCGTACTCGCCGTGCAGCACTCCCCACGCAAGCCGCACAAAGACTCCAAGCGCCGCACCGAATAGCAAGCCTCCCGCGATCGAGACCACCAGCAACTCGGCCTGCAGTACGCACATGAACGCCGCCGTAGCGGCCAACACTGCCGCGGCAACCACGCCACGCGATGCCTGCCTACCGCCAACTTCGGTGACCTCTATCCCAGCGGCGCGGCTCCACGTGGCACCAAGGGCCCTGGGGTGATACCAAACGAAATGGAAGGTGAAGGCCGCAACGGTAGCCACCACAACACCAAGCCATGCCACTTCACCAAGATCAAACCAGGCCATGCGCCCATGGTGCCGCAGCGTCGGGCATGCCTCACGCTGGCTCGCCGACGCTTGCCCCTAACCGCCGCGCGGCGGTAGATTGTCAAAGCCCGCACACGAAAGGTCTGGGATTCATGAGCTCCGAGCGCACCGCCGCCCCCACGCTCATGCATGCCCCGTCCATGTGCGTCCCGTGCAGCATGTGCTGCCGCTGTCTGTAGAGCTCTGACGCGGCCCGGCCACGGGCAAAACACGCGTCAGCGCTCGCCCAAGGAATCTGTGACCACTTGCGGACGTTTACGCGCCCGGAACCTAACACTGCAAAGGAAACACAATGGCTCGCATTTATGAGGACGCGACAAAGCTCATCGGCAACACCCCACTCGTCAAACTGAACAAGCTCACGGAGGGTGTCAACGCCACCGTTGTTGCCAAGCTCGAGTTCTACAACCCTGCCAACTCCGTCAAGGACCGCCTTGGCGTGGCGATCGTGGACGCCGCCGAGGCGGACGGCTCGCTCAAGCCAGGTGGCACCATCGTTGAGGCCACGTCCGGCAACACGGGCATCGCGCTCGCCATGGTTGGCGCCGCGCGCGGCTACAACGTGGTGCTGACGATGCCGGAGACGATGTCCAAGGAGCGTCGCGGCCTGCTGCGCGCGTTTGGCGCGGAGCTCATCCTCACGCCCGGCCCCGCAGGCATGAGCGGTGCCATCGCCGCCGCCGAGGAGGCTGCCGCACAGCGCCCCGGCGCCATTCTGGCGCGTCAGTTTGCGAACGTCGCCAACCCGGAGATCCACCGCAAGACCACCGCCGAGGAGATCTGGAACGACACCGACGGCGAGGTGGACATCTTTGTTGCCGGCATCGGCACGGGCGGCACCATCACGGGCGTTGGCGAGGTCCTCAAGGCCCGCAAGCCCGGCGTGCAGATCATTGCCGTTGAGCCCAAGGAGTCCGCCATCCTCAACGGTGGAGCGGTTGGCCCTCACAAGATTCAGGGCTTGGGTGCCAACTTTGTTCC
>CAYMRO010000263.1:0-2350 GCA_964392875.1 uncultured Demequinaceae bacterium | reverse complement strand
CGTCGGAGTTGAGCCGGCGCGCGACCGTGTCCTTGGCAATCATGGTGCCGAGCCGGAAGTGCTTGCCCACGTCGCGCAGCAACTCGATCGCGGACATGTCCTTGGTCCAGTCGTAGTTATTGACCATGCGCGCGGCGTTGTCGCCCTCGAAGGACATGTACGGCTCAATTTGCGCGCGAATGCGCTCCACCCATTCGTGCACCAGTTCCACAGGATTGAGAACGCGATCTCCCGCCTCCTTGGGGTCGCCAATCAGCCCCGTGGCGCCGCCCACGAGCAGCAAGGGCTTGTGACCAGCGTCCTGGAGCCTGCGCACCGTAAGAATCTGCACAAGGTTGCCGATGTGCAGACTGGGCGCCGTGGGGTCGAATCCGCAATACAGAGTGATGGGGCCCGCGTTGAGCGCTTCGCGCAGCGCGTCATCGCCAGTGGTTTGTGAGATGAGGCCGCGCCAGGCAAGGTCGTCGAGAATGTGCTCGGTCATGATGCGCTTATTGTGGCAGGCCGCCGGGTCCTCACTAGGACGGCAATGGGAATCATGAGTGCCGCGAGCACGGCGCCCGTCCACGCGAGACTTGAATAGCCGTTCCAGCCCATCACCACGCCGGCCATCCCGGCACCCGAGGCCCCAGCGAGAGTGGTCAGAGCGTCGGACCTGCCTTGGAGGCGCGGCCGCACGGCTACGGGCGCCCACGCGGTGAGCATCGCCGAGCCGGACACCGTCGCAAGGCTCCAGCCAAGTCCCAACAGCACGAGCGCAATCGTGAGGCCCACCACGCCGCCAGGGTTCGCCACGGCGGCAACCACTCCGGCCGTAATGAGCACAAAGCCGGCAACAATCGCCACAAAGAGCGTGCCGAACCGGTCCACGAGCCAACCTGACAACGGCGATGGCAGGAACATGGCAGCCACGTGCGCGGCGATGACGCCACCTATCGCGCCGATGCCGTGGTGATGCTGTGTGAGGTGCACGGGCGTCATCGTCATGATCGCGACCATCACGGCCTGAGCAATGACCATGATGCCGATGGCCGCAGCGACATGACTGCGCCACGCGGGGGCCGGGGCGTCGTCAAGTGCAGCGTGGGCGTCACCCGCCGCACTCGCCGCACTCGCCGCGCGCGCGAGGTGCAGCTTGCGGGCCACGAGCAGAGGATCGGGCCGCAACGCAATGGCAAGCACGAGCCCGCCAAGCGCATACGCCGCGAACGCCACCACGAAGGGCCCAAGCAAAGGGTTGAGGCCCTGGCTTGCCACCACCGTGCCGCTCGCCTTCGCGGAAACCGGGCCGAGTACCGCGCCGAGCGTGGTTGCCATGAGGATGGCGGACATCGCCGTTGCCCGGCGGTGCGGTGGCGCGAGGTCGGCGCCTGCGAAGCGTGCCTGCAGATTTGCGGCCGAGCCCGCGCCATAAACCAGGAACGAGATGAGCAACACCGGCGACCAGTCCTGCCACACACTCAGCACGATGCCCGCCGCACCCACCGCACCGGCGAGGTAGCCGCCCGCTAGGCCAAGGCGTCGGCCCTTGCGTTGCGAGAGGTTGCCAATGGCGAGTGCCGCAAGCGCCGCGCCAACTGTCATGATCACGGCAGGCACGCCGGTGAGGGCGGTGTTGTGCCATACGTCGGCCGCGAGCAGGGCGCCAACAGTGATGCCCGCGGCAAGACCAAAGCCGGAGAATATCTGGGCGCCGGAGATGACGATGAGCGTGCGCCGCTGGATCCCGATGACATCGGGGATTGGCTCGGTTGCGGCCGTCATGCTTGGACGCACAATCTCATGGCCCGACGCTAACGCAGGTTGCGCCTATTGGCTGGGTATTGGCTCGGTTCCGTCGATGACAAAATCCGCCGTCTCGCGTGCGCGCGTTTGGGCGTGCTTCTCTTGCTCGTCACGTTCCCACGCCTCCCAGAGCCGCACCGCGTCATCGTAGGCATTGTCATCGCGGGCAAGCCCGCGGGCGAGGCGCGCTTCCCACGGCGCTTCCACGAACACCGTAAGCACGGCCAGTTCACGCGCTCGCGGTGCTGCGACGCCCACTCCCTCTATGACCAGGTAAGGCCGCTGTGGGACGTCAATGACATGGGTGCGCTCGTTGCGCACCCAGTCCCACATGCGGAACGCGCCGTCTTCCCCCACGGCGAGCGGCTCCAGGATTTGCTCCAGCAACACGGCGTCCAAGGTCGCGAGGCCGTGCCAGCCCTCGAATAGGTCGTCACCGTGCACTATCTGAACTGGGGCGCTCGCGGCGAGCGGAGCGTGGGGCCGATAGCTGCCAGCGCCCGCCGACTCCGCGCCGCCAAGGGCCACGGCGAGCCGGTTGGCGAGAGTCGATTTGCCGGCACCC
>CAYMRO010000262.1:0-2353 GCA_964392875.1 uncultured Demequinaceae bacterium | reverse complement strand
CTGCACCACCGTGAGCGACGCTGCGGTGGCCATGATGGGGCCAAAGTTTCGCGCGGTCTCGCGGAAGACCAGATTGCCCCAGCGGTCTCCGCGCAGTGCGGAGACCAGGGCCACGTCGCCGTGGATGGGGTATTCCAGGACGTGCATGCGGCCGTTGATCTCGCGGTGTTCGCGGCCCGCGGCGAGCGTGGTGCCCACGCCGGTGGGGCAGAAGAACGCGCCAATCCCGGCGCCTGCGGCGCGGATGCGCTCGGCGAGGGTGCCTTGCGGCACCAGCTCGAGTTGCACCTTGCCGTCGCGATACAAGCCGTCGAACACCCAGGAATCGTGTTGGCGCGGGAAGGAGCACACCATCTTGTCCACGCGCCCCGCCGCGAGCAGTGCCGCCAAACCGTGGTCGCCATTGCCCGCGTTGTTGTTGACGATGGTGAGGTTGGTGGCGCCGTGCTCTATGAGCGCATCGATGAGTTCAACGGGCTGGCCCGCCCTTCCAAAGCCGCTGATGAGCACGGTTGATCCGTCGCGAATGCCCTCCACGGCGGCGGCGACCGTGGGAGTGATCTTGTCAATCATGCGTAGCCCTTCCCGGCGGTGTTCGCAGAGCGAACACTCGTGCGCTATGCGACCATCCTACGCCGGGCCGCGAGGCCGCGCCAGTACTGCAGGCGGCTACTCCGCGAACACTCCGGCCGCAATCGCGAAGGCGTGGTTGGCGGCAGGCACACCGCAATAGATGGCCGACTGCAGGATGACCTCGCGTATTTCCTCGCGGGTCAGGCCGTTGCGCTCGGCGGCACGTACGTGCATGGGGAGCTCCTCCCAGTGGCCGCCAGCAATGAGCGCCGTGAGTACCGCCACCGAGCGCATGCGCCGGTCAAGTCCGGGCCGCGACCAGATCTCGCCCCACGCAACGCGCGTGATGAAGTCCTGGAAGTCCGCAGTGGTGGGCGTAGTGGCTGCTATCGCGGCGTCAACGTGGGCGTTGGACAGCACTTCGCGGCGCACCGCGAACCCTGCACTCCTGCGCTCGTCGTCGGTGCTGTGGGGGATCGGTTCAGTCATGGATGATCGCGCCTTTCGCTTGGGTGATGACGGCGAGCACCGCGGTGGCAACCGCTTGAGGCTGGTCAACTGTCGCCAGATGTGATGCGCCATCGATGCGTTCGCTGCGGCCGTTCGCCACGCCTACCGCGATCTCGGTGGACGACGCTTCCGGCGTCACTTTGTCCAGGCTTCCCCACAGCGCGGTGACGGGCGCCGTAATCCGTGACAGTTGGGAGCGGACATCAAATTGAGCCAGAGCATCACAACACAAACAGTAGGACTCCGCATCGGCCTCGCGCAGGGCGTGCAGCAAGCGGCTCGTGGTGGTGGGGTCCTGCGTCATCGTGTCGCCAGCGAACCAGCGCTGCGCGGACTGCACAATGACCGAGCCCGTGCCTTGCGCGCGCACCTGGCGCGCGCGATCCTCCCAGCCACTCGGCTCTCCAAAACGCGCAGCCGAGCACACGGTGGTGAGCGAGAGCACCGCGTCAGGGTGCCGGATTGCCAGTTCAAGACCCACGCCGCCACCAAGCGAAACCCCTGCATAGTGGCAAGGTTCGGGCAGGGCTGCAGCAACAGCATCGGCCAGGTCTGCGAGCGTGAATGGCGCGGTTGTGGGAGCGCCGTCGCCGTGACCGGGCAGTTCCCAATACGTCACGCGTACGTGCCCCGCGAGCAATGGCAATACCGGAGCCCACAGCGCAGCAGACGTACCAAGGGAGCAGCCCAACACGAGCAGTGGCGCACCAGGCGGTCCAACGGGAGCCGACAGTGTCAGTAGCGATGCCGTCACGGGCGCTCAGCCGTTGGCAAGGTGTCAACGAGCCACGTTGCAAGGCCCGTAGCGTTCGTGAGATCGGTGATCTCCGCTACTACGGCACCAGGCAGTTTGGCCTGGGACGTGAGGAAGCCCGCGAGGTCGCCACCCTCGGACGCCACCCGGACCGCGGCCGTGGTGACCTCGCGCCCTACGAGCGGGGGCAAGGCAATGGACAGCCGCTCGGAGAGAATCGCGCCGCGCGACAACTCAAGGTTGGCCGCGATCTCCTTGAGGTTGATAGTCAGCGATTGAGACAGCTCAACCGCCGTGCCGCACGCGCCAAGGGCGAGTTCCAATAGGTCCTGCAGCGTGGGCCATTCCGCATGCCACGCGCCGTCCGGGCGCTCGTCCACCGCGCTCGCCGACGCCACGTGGAGCGTTGCTCCCAGCATGGGCGCCCGCATGCCGGCAGAGCGGAGCGCCACTGCCGCCACGGGATTGCGCTTGTGGGGCATGGCGGACGAGCCCTTCTGGCCGTCGGAGAAATAC
>CAYMRO010000261.1:0-2388 GCA_964392875.1 uncultured Demequinaceae bacterium | reverse complement strand
GGATGAGCTCCGAGGACCGCGAGCACCGCGCGGAACTCATGTTGCAGCTCGTTGGGCTGGAGGGCCACGGTGAGCACCGGCCCGACGAGATGTCCGGCGGCCAGATGCAGCGCGTGGCGATTGCCCGCGCTCTCGCCGGATCGCCGCGCCTGCTCATTGCGGATGAGCCAACGGGCCAGCTGGACACCGAGACCGGGCTCGCCGTCATGGCGCTCATTCGCGGCGTGGTTGAGGCGGAAGGCATGACTGCGATCGTCTCCACCCACGACCCCGTCATGATCGCGCTGGCGGACAGGGCGGTGCGCATCGCCGACGGGCATCTCATCGATGTCTAGCGCGCCCGCACGGTCCCGGGCGCCGCGCAGTCGAGTACCGCAGTCCGGGCGCGCCCGTTCCCAGTTCACGCTGCTGCTGGGCGTGTGGGCCGTGGTGGTGACGTGCGCCGTGCTCGCCGGGCTCGCGGCCTCACTCGCAACGGTTGGCTACGACCACGCACTGTCTGCTGGCGTCACGACCCTCGAGAATTCGGATGAGGCGCCCGATGTCACCTCGGTGAACGTGGCGATGCAAGACGGCGAAGACGCCGTGGCCGTTCCCGCCGACGAGGCCGTTGCCACCACCACGCGTGCGCTCGAAGATGCCGCCCACGGGTACAAGACCGACGTCTCTATCTGGGCAGCGACGCCCATGCTCTTCGTTGTTGGCGACGTGCTGCGGAACAGTTACCTGCTGGATGCGGACTCGGCCCAAGATCACGCGCGGCTCGTGGACGGACGCTGGCCCGCGGCTGGCACCCCTGGCGGCGCCACGCCGGTGGAGGTGGCGCTGCCCGTGAGCGCCGCCCAGGCACTCGACGTGAAGCCAGGCGACCGCCTGCAGTTGGGCACCACTCCGCGGCTCACGGAGGGCGGTCCCGCACCGCTGGATGTGGTCATCGTTGGCACCTTCACGCCAACGGATGTCACGGCGTGGGAGCGCGATCCCCTGCACGGCGCGGGCCTCAACAGCCCAACAGACCGGGTGCGCGCGTACGGGCCCATGCTCGTTGCGCCGGGGACGCTCACCGAATCGACCATGCCCATTGGCCGCCTGAGCGCCATCTCGAACCCTCACCTGGATGGCAACTTTGCCGCCATACCAGCGATGACGCGAGACACGCAGGGACTCAAGGACACCATAGGCGACGGCCTGGGCGCGAGCGTGAAATGGGTTGTGGTGAGGTCCGAGCTCCCGCGGACATTCGGCGACATCGTGACGCACTTGCGGCTCGCGATTGCGCTGGCGGTGTCCGTGCTGGTGCTCACCATTGCCGTGGGTCTGCTCGCCGTGTCGCTGGTTGCCGGGCTCATGACGAGGCGCCGCGGACTCGAGACCGAGGTGCTGCGCGAGCGCGGGGCCTCCGCGTGGCAGCTCTCCGCACGCGCCACCGTGGAATCCGCCGTCATTGTGGTGACAGCGGTGCTCGTCGCCACACCTGTGGCCGTTTTTGCGTACCGCGCCATGGCGGCATCAGGCGTGTTTGGAGCCCAGTGGTCTGCCGTGCAGTCGCAACCGCTCACGGGGCCCGACGTCACGGCCGCCTTAGTGGCCGCCCTCATCACCGCCGTAGTGTGCGCGGGAATCCTGGTGGTCGCCGCGTTGCGGCCAACGTCGCGCCGCAACCGCGCACAGCGCACGCGCGGCGCCGTGTTTGCTCGCTCGGGTGCGGACGTCATGCTGGCGCTCATCGCCGTTGTTGGCGTCATTCAGCTGCGGCAGCACACTCCGGTTCCGGGCACCACGGATCCCATTTTGGTGACGGTGCCAGCGTTGTGCGTGCTCGCCGCGGCCGCGCTCGTTGCGCGCGCGCTGCCCGCTGTTGCTAGGGGCGCGGAGCGCATCACGCGCCGCTCCAAGGGCGTTGCCGTGCCGCTCGCGGGCTGGCACGTTGCGCGCGGCGGTGCAATGCGGGGTGGCGTGCTGGCGGTGGCCGCCACCGCCACGGCCACGCTCGGCCTCATCTTTGTGGGCACGTGGACCAATTCGCAGACCGCCCAAGCGGACGCGGCAACGGGAACGGACATTGCAGTGCACCAAGCGGGCAGTCCCGCGGATGCGGCCGCGATGGCAGCCGCCGCCAAGGGCACCCTCTCCCCCGTGTTCGAACGCAAAGTGGTGCTGGGAACCCGCCCGGATGGCCTCACGCTGTTCGCCATCGACACGGACGCCGCGCGCCACGTGGTCACGGGACGCGAGACGCAGGCGGCGCAGTGGCGCAACGCCGCCGAGGCATTGGAGAGCGCCGCGCAGCGGCGAGCCACCAAGGATCTCCGCGCCCTCCTGGCGCGGGCACCGAAGAGTGCCCGCCGCCGCACCCCCGACGGCGTGGTGACGGTGTCCCTCGGCGAG
>CAYMRO010000260.1:0-2393 GCA_964392875.1 uncultured Demequinaceae bacterium | reverse complement strand
CAAACAGCGACGCCAACGCGGCAACCCCAAGCGTGATCTCCAGCGTCACCCGTACGGGACCGGTTCGTGGGGACACAAAGCCGCGCCCGCGCCCAGCAGCAGCCCTCATGCCCAACACGGGGCTCGCAAGCAGCGAAACCAAAATTGGCGCCGCGATCCAGCCCCAGGAGAGGGGCCCCGGATACAGCCATTGCTGAACGCCCAACCCCACGCCAACGCCAACAGCGGTCACCACAAAGGACTCCACGCCAAGCGCGCGCCCAACGGACGCGAGGCTCGCACCCCGTGAGCGCAGCCCACGCAGCACGCGTGCGCGCCGGTCCACCACAATGCTCGCCGCCAGGATCTGCGCCAATGCCATGGCAACAATGACGGAGATCAGCAGCACCGCAGCCTGCGCCGTGGCAGCGCGATTGTGCGCGAGCGCCTCCCCAAGCACGGCATCGAGCCTCGTGCTGGTCTTGGGATCCGCCGCAACAATCGTGAAGACCTGCTTGCCGGAGGCGATGCCGCGCGCAACGAGCGCAATCTCACCCGCATTAGCGGACGTCAACTCTTGCGGCTTCACGCGGTACGTGAAGAACCGGTCCATCGACATGGGCACCGTGGCAAGCCGCGCGAACGGCAGCGAGCCCTCCGAGGTGAGCGCAGCCACATACGTAATCCCACCGGCACCGCGCCCCACTTGCGGATGCAAGAGCGTGGGCACCGTGGCAAACGAGGCGGCTTCAGGGTCGTTGGGTCGGTAGACGCCCGTCACGTTGACCGTGAGCGGGAAATCGTCTTGGGTGACCACCGGCAGCGTGGCACCAGCTCCCACGCCCAGCAGCTGGGCAACGGCCTGGGACAGACCAACCTCAATGGGCAACGGCGCACTCGCCCTGGCCACGTCGATCGCAGTTCCCGTCGCTTCCGGCGCGCGACCCTCAACCCACGTCACACCCTGCGAATCGGACTGGCTGACATAGGCGAACCGCAGCCGCGCGGCGTGACCGTCCACCGCGCCCATCTTGAGCTCGGGCCCAAGGAACGTGGTGACGGGGTCCTCCATCACCGCGCGCAGGTCTGCGGGCATTCCGTCGTCGATGACGTCGCGAATGTACTGAGCGCTGTCAACCGTGTCCGGAGCCAGCTCGAACCCCTCGCCCTGGGTGCCGGTCAGCGACACCGACACCACCACATTCGTGTCCCGGGGAGCGGCTTCCACCTCGGTGCGAATCTCGCGCGTCCCAACGGCAGCAATCGCCACGGGCACGGCCGCCGTCAGGAACACCGCGGCTGCCACAATCACCGCCGTCAGTACCAGCGCACCCGCACTCGTGCGTGACTGCGCCGCAATGGTCTCGCGCGTGACTCGCGTCCTCATGCCACGTCCCCCGCTCGCAGGGCGACCACGGTGGAGCGCCGCACCACGGCCCGCGCCGCGGGAATGCCAACACCCACCGCAATCACCAATACCAGCCCTATCGCCGCCGCCAGCGCACCCCACGGCACCACCAGTTCGGCAGGCGGAACCGGCCGCGAGCCGTTCTGCGCCACCACCAGCGTGGGCGAAATAACGAACGCGAGCGCCAGCCCAATCACAAATCCAGCCCCAATCGAGCTCACTGTCACCAGGGTGTGCTGCGCCATGTGACTGGCGTAAGCGGTGCGTCGGCTCACACCAATGGCGCGAATCCGCGCAATAGTCAGCCCGCGTTGCTGCGCCTCAGCCGAGGCGTGCGCGATGGCGCCAACCACTGCCAGCAGCAGCGCCACCGCGATCGCCAGCCACCACGCGAGCCGCAGCGGCACCTGCGTGGCATCCTCCTGCAGGGCAACGGACTGCTCGGCGCGCGAGGTCACGGGGGCAAAGCCGGCCGCCCGCAGCTTCTCCGCAGCGTCGGCCGCCAGGCCAGAGCCCCACCATGCGTCCGTCACCTCGCCCATGCGTCCCCCCGTCAGCAGCGTGCGATACAGCGTGTCGCGATCCGCCCACAGCGCGCCCTGGTGCACAAATCCCGGCACATAAGGCACGGTTCCCGCCACCGTGGCCGTGACGGTGGTGTAGTCAACCGTGAGGTCGATGTTGTCGCCAATGGCCAGCCCCAACTCGTCGGCAACGTCTTGCGACAGCACCACGTGCACCGCCTCAACCGCGGGGAACGCTCCCAGCGTGAGGTGCGAGCCCACAGTTGAGATGCCAAAAATCGAGTACGTGAACTCCGCATCCACGCCAGTACCGGCCCCATCAGCAGAGACGGGCCGCATTTGCGCCGCACCCTCGTCGCCGTGACTCGCCCACGTGCCAACACTGCCCTGCGCACCGTCCACGGTCACGGAGACGGCCGCCGCGGCCCGCTCGGTGCTCACCTGGAAAATGTCGCCAATCGTAATCTGATGCATGCTGAAAT
>CAYMRO010000259.1:0-2491 GCA_964392875.1 uncultured Demequinaceae bacterium | reverse complement strand
TTGCTCGATGCCTCCGCGGGCAGAATCAAGTAGTACGCGGCCAGCGCGTACTCAAACGACGGGCAACTCACCTCAACCACGGTGGCGCCGGCTCCGCGAGCGGTGTCGAGGGCCTCCTCGAATCGCTGCCGCACGCCGTCTTGGTATCCCTCGCCCCCCAGTTCGCGGATCACACCAATGCGCACACCACTCAAATCGCCCGACGCTCCCTCAAGGGCCGCGGCAATGGCACCAGGGATTGGCTCACGCAAGGACGTAGCGTCGTGAGGATCGTGGCCCGCCATGACCTCGTGAAGCAAAGCGGCGTCGAGCACGGTGCGCGCACAGGGGCCGAGTTGGTCGAGCGACGAGGCCAACGCAATGGCGCCGTAACGCGACACTCCCCCATAGGTGGGCTTCACGCCCACCGTGCCGGTGACGGAGGCGGGCTGGCGGATAGAGCCGCCCGTGTCCGAGCCGATCGTGAGCGGCGCCTCAAACGCTGCGAGCGCAGCGGCGGAGCCGCCACCAGAGCCACCCGGGATGCGGTCGAGGTCCCACGGATTGTGCGTGGGGCCAAATGCGGAGTGCTCGGTTGACGAGCCCATCGCGAACTCGTCCATGTTGGTTTTGCCGAGGATGGGCATGCGCGCCTCGCGCACCTTGCGCGTGACGGTGGCGTCATACGGAGGGATCCAACCCTCGAGGATGCGGGAGCCGGCCGTGGTTGGCAGCCCCTTGGTCACGAGCACGTCCTTAATGCCAATGGGCACGCCCGCGAGACGGGGCAGGGACACGCCCGCGGCACGGTCGGCGTCAACCGCTGAGGCGGCGGCGAGAGCGCCCTCCGCATCTACGTGGAGAAACGCGTGAACGGGTCCATCAACGGCCGCGATGCGATCCAAGTGAGCCTGCGTGAGCTGACTGGACGTGACCTCGCCAGCCGCCAAAGCGTCGGCCATTTGTGCCGCCGTTGACCGCACCGCCTGCGCCGGCAGGCTCCAGTCGGTCACGCCTCCTCCCCAAGGATCTGGGGAACGCGAAAACGTCCATCCTGCGCTTGAGGTGCTGCCGCGAGCGCCTCGGCGGGGGCGAGGGATTCGTCAACCACGTCGTCGCGCTCCACATTCGCCATGGGAATGGGGTGGCTCGTTGCCGGAACATCCGGGCCCGCAACGGACTCGAGTGTGGCAACGGCGTCGACTATTGCGGACAGCTGGCCGGAGAGCCGGTCAAGGTCGTCATCGGTCATGTCGATACGGGCGAGCACCGCAAGGCGCGCCACATCGGAACGTTCAAGCGCGGACATGCGGCAAGTCTAGCGGCGACGGCCCACCACTAAACCGGCCGCGACATGTCCCACGAGTAGCCGAGCAAATGCACCTCGCCCGCCCCCGCGTCGGGCACGTGATCGATAGGTGTCACCGTGCCGTCGGGGTTGTCTCGCACTACCCAATCGAGATCCTCGCGCCTAACAAAGCCCAGCCGCTCGTAGAGGCTGTGCGCGGCGTGCATCGATTCCATGGTCGACAGCACAATTCCCCTTGCGCCACCCTCCAGCGCAAGACGCACTCCCGCGAGCGTGAGTTCCTTGCCAATGCCGCGGCCGCGCTCCATGGGCGATACCGCGAGCATTCGCAACTCATACTCGCCGTCACCCGCGCGCTCGATGAACGGGCTCTTTGGCGGCACCACGGTCAGAGTGCCCACGATGGGGCCTTCGCCGCCCTCGCCGTCTGCCATCGCCAACAGAATGGCCTTGGCGGCACGAGCGTGGGCGTCGCGCAGCGCCGGCACGTAGGGGTGCGCGGCGTCTACGAGGGCGTCGGACAGATACGCGAGCGCAGTGAGTGCACCCACCTCGGCGAGCCGCGATTGCTCGTCCGAGCCGATGACCCGAATGGTGCCCGTCATTCCGTCCCCTTTGCTTGGCATGTCTTCCCAGCACGTCCAATGTACCCAGGCGCGCAAGGCCGACGCTACCGCGACCTTCGCGAGGAATGTTGCGGTTTGGCCCGCGCATGGGGGGCACGCGGCAATAGGCTCCCCTTGAAGAAGGAGGCGCCATGACCGCGACCACCGAAGCCCCCACGTCGGGCGGATTTCTCGACAAGATCGAGAAGCTTGGCAACAAAGTTCCCAATCCCACCATCATGTTCGTCTACCTCATTGGCTTTGTGGCGCTGCTCTCCGCCGCTCTCGCGTGGGCCAACGTTTCCGTGACCGACGACGTGGTCACCCAAGTGCCAAAGACCGAGTTGCAGCACATCAACGCCGCGCTCGGCGGGATGATCGTGCCGTGGGACCTCACCACCCAGGAGGCCGTAGAGCTTCCGGACTACGTGGTGAGCACGGTGGAGATTCCCGTGCGGTCCCTGCTCTCGAGCGACGGTATCGAGATGTTCTTCTCCAGCTTCGTTGACAACTTTGCCGGGTTTGGTGTGGTGGGCGTGGTGCTCATGGGGTTGGCTGGGGTTGGTGTGGGGGGGGGTGCGGGGGTTGTGGGTGGGGT
>CAYMRO010000258.1:0-2529 GCA_964392875.1 uncultured Demequinaceae bacterium | reverse complement strand
ACTGCGGCAAGTCCCAGTGGTAGAGCGTCACGATGGGCTCGATGCCACGGCTCTCAAGCTCGTCGAGAATGCGGTGATAGAAGGCGAAGCCCTCCGCATTGAATCCGCCCTCGGCGGTGGGCTGGATGCGCGGCCACGCGAGAGAGAACCGATACGCGGTGAGTCCCAGCTCCGCCATGGCGGCGATGTCATCGGCGTAGCGGTGGAAGTGGTCGCACGCCACGTCTCCCGTATCACCGTTGTAGGTGCGCCCGGGGGTGTGGGAGAAGGTGTCCCAAATGGACGCGCTACGGCCGCCCTCGTGCGCGGCTCCCTCGATCTGATACGACGCCGTTGAGGCACCAAACAAGAAGTCTGCGGGGAACGGGGATGCGGCACTGGAAGGCTGACTCATGGCGGATAGCCTACCGCCCGGTAGGCGAACACGCGAAACGTTTCTACGCGGTAGCGGGACGTGCCCGTTTAGGTGCTAGCGGTTGTGCGGCGAACGCCGCGTCAGAACAGCCGCGTGCCCGAGTCGTCGACCCCACGCATCGCGTCATAGTCGAGCAGCACGCACCGAATACCGCGGTCCTCCGCGAGGACTCGCGCCTGCGGCTTGATCTCTTGCGCGGCGAACACCCCGGCAACCGGTGCCAGCAGCGGGTCGCGGTTGAGCAGCTCTAGGTACCTCGTAAGCTGCTCCACGCCGTCGATGTCTCCGCGCCGCTTGATCTCCACCGCCACGGACGCACCGGCCGAGTCCCGCGCCATGATGTCCACCGGCCCAATGGCCGTGGGGAACTCACGCCGCACCAGCGTGTGGCCGGCTCCAAGCAATGCAATCTGCTCCGCAAGCAGCACCTGCAGGTGCGCCTCCACGCCGTCCTTGATCAAACCGGGGTCAACGCCCAGCTCGTGCGACGAATCGGAAAACACCTCGTAGATGTCGATTTCGAGACGATCATCCGTCTTGTCGTGCTGAACCACCCACGTAGCCGTCACTCCAGCGGCAGCCGCCTCGGCGTCGGGCAAATTGGCGCGCAAGGTGCACGGAGGGCTCATCCAATTGAGCGGCTTGTAGGAGCCGCCGTCGGAGTGGAGGAGCACCGAGCCGTCTGCCTTCACCATGATCGCTCGCGTCGCGAGCGGCAAGTGGGCACTGAGGCGGCCCGTGTACCGGGCTGCGCACTGCGCGATGACTACACGCATGCGATAGCGAGTTGCCTGGCCTTAACCAGCAGGCGTCTCGACGGGTTCCGCGACGATCGTGATGGCGTTGTGGTCAAAGGAGATGAAGCCGCCGGTGATCTCCACCGTGGTGTCACCCTCGGAGCCATGCACGCGCACGGCGCCCTCGCGCAGCACGGAGAGCACTGGCTCGTGGCCCGCGAGCAGACCAATCTCGCCCTCAACAGTGGGCGCAACCACGCGTTCCGCCGAGCCGGACCACAGCACGCGGTCCGGCCCAACGATGTCTACGGTGAGGGCGTCGGCCATGATCAGCCGATCTCCTTCTGGATGCGGTCCCAGTTCTTCTCGAGGTCTTCGATGCCACCGATGTTGAAGAACGCCTGCTCCGACACGTGGTCGTACTTGCCGTCCACGATGCCACTGAACGCCTCAACGGTCTCGGACAGCGGCACGGTGGAGCCAGGCACGCCGGTGAACTGCGTGGCCATGTAGGTGTTCTGCGAGTCCTCGGAGAGCTCGTCAACCCCAAGGATGGCGATGATGTCCTGCAGCTCCTTGTTGCGCTGCAGGATCGACTTGACGTCGTTCGCCGTCTGGTAGTGATCCGCGCCAACGTAACGCGGGTCAAGGATGCGCGAGGTGGACGTCAGCGGGTCAACGGCCGGGTACAGGCCGCGCGAGGCGATCTCACGGCTGAGCTCGGTGGTGGCGTCGAGGTGCGCGAACGTGGTGGCCGGGGCCGGGTCCGTGTAGTCGTCGGCAGGCACGTAGATGGCCTGCAGCGATGTGATGGAGTGACCACGCGTGGAGGTGATGCGCTCCTGCAGCTGACCCATCTCGTCCGCGAGGTTGGGCTGGTAACCCACAGCGGAAGGCATGCGGCCCAGAAGGGTCGAGACCTCAGAGCCGGCCTGCGTGAAGCGGAAGATGTTGTCAATGAAGAGCAGCACGTCCTGGCTCTGCACGTCACGGAAGTACTCCGCCATCGTGAGCGCGGACAGCGCAACGCGAAGACGCGTGCCCGGCGGCTCGTCCATCTGGCCAAACACAAGAGCGGTCTGCTTGATGACGCCAGCCTCGGTCATTTCCGCGATCAGGTCGTTGCCCTCACGCGTGCGCTCACCAACACCGGCGAACACCGACACACCGTTGTGGTTGTTGGCAACGCGGTAGATCATCTCCTGGATGAGCACGGTCTTACCAACACCGGCACCACCGAACAGGCCGATCTTTCCACCCTGCACGTACGGCGTCAGGAGGTCGATGACCTTGATGCCCGTCTCGAACATCGTGGTCTTGGACTCGAGCTGCTCAAAGGCCGGGGGCTTGCGGTGAATGGGCCAGCGCTCGGTGATC
>CAYMRO010000257.1:0-2537 GCA_964392875.1 uncultured Demequinaceae bacterium | reverse complement strand
GGGCGGCAGATTCCGGAGTGGTGACGGCGGCATCAACACGCTCGTGGAGCTGCTCCAGAGCGGCTGCGGTGGTCTTGCGGGGTTCGGTCACGTTACTCCCTTTGTGGCTGGCAGATAGCCTAGCCCCGTGAGTGAGGCAACGCCCGCAGCGATAGCTGCCTCGCGCGCGCCCTTGCAGCGCGCGGACTTTGACGACGTAGTTGGCAACGGCCGCCCACTTTCGCGCCTGGACATCGTTGCCACCTCTCCCTCCACCAACACCGCGCTCTTGGGCCTGGTTTCCAACGGGCCCGACGATTGGGCTCACCTGAGCGCGTACGTTGCCGACCATCAGACGGCCGGGCGGGGACGCGCCGGGCGCGCGTGGGCAACGCCAGCGCGTGCAGCGCTCACTGGTTCCTACGTTTTGCGCCCCTCCCTGCCCCGCGAGGACTACGGCTGGGCGCCCCTTGTGGTGGGGCTCGCAACGGTGCGTGCCCTGCGGCGTCAAGGTGTTGGCGCGTTCCTCAAGTGGCCCAATGACGTGGTCGTTGAGCACGGCGCTCGCGATATTGCCGAGTGGGGGCGCTGGCGCAAGTGCGTTGGCATCCTGTGCGAGGTGGTGACGGATCAGGACGCCATCGTTGCTGGTATTGGCATCAATGTGTCGCAGTCTGCGGCTGAGTTGCCGGTGCCGCATGCGGCGTCGCTCGCCACCTTGGGGGCCTCGTCCCTTGATCGTGTGGAACTGTTGCGCTCAATCGTGGCGGAGCTACGCGACGCTGTCGCCGCGTGGGAGCGTGGAGACGACATCCCCGCCATGGTGACCGCGGCCTGCGCAACCATCGGCTGGGATATCGTCGTGGACACCCCAAGCGGTGAGTTGGTTACGGGGAAGGCCACGGGATTGTCGCCAGCCGGCGGATTGATGGTGGACACCACGCGAGGCCTCCAGGAGGTACTCGCGGGCGATGTGAGAGTGAGACGAGCGTGAGAGAGCCCGCACCATCGATTGAACGGATTGGATCTGCCCGGCGCGCATGGGTGAGTACGCGCAACGCCACCTCCATCTTTGCGCCGCTGTGGGTGGGCAGCCTGTTTCTGGGGCCAAAGCACGTTGGCGACTCGTGGGCGGACGTCACCTGGGTAGCGATTGGTGCAATCTTCTACGCGGTGGCCGTGGTGGCGGTCATTCCGGCCTTCGCATTCACCCTTGGCCCCTGGATCGACAAGAAGACGTGGCGCAGCACGCGCCGCGCCGTCACGACGTTTGGTTACTACGGCCTTGCGTGGGGCGTGGTGGCAGTTGGCGTCTACGGACTGGGGGGCGCCACCGGATTTTGGTTGCTGCTGTGGTTGCTCATCCCAGGGGTGACGGCTGCGATCACACGGCTGCTGTTGGATGTGCGCAGCGTTGGCTGGACCATCGTTTCGTGGACGCTCTACGTGCTCGCGGTGTTCGCAGCGCTGTATTTGATTGCGATCCTGTTGACTGCCTAGCTGTTGGCCGGCCCGCTGGGCTCCACGAGTTCCGGCCCGTTGTTCTGCACGTTGCCCACGCGCTTGTCCACGGGATGCCACGTGAGTTCCGGCGAGGGGTCATCGATGGCTGCGAAGAGGTCATCCTGGGTGGAGTCCGGATCCAGCCACGTGTCCACATTGGGCATGGTCAGCATCACCGGCTCGCGGTCGTGAATTTGCTGCATCTCGCCGCGCGCGGCCTTAGTGACGATGGAGTAGGTCACGAGCCACGGATCATCCTTGGACGCGCGCCACACTTCTGTGAGCCCGGCAAAAGCAAGCGGCGAGCCGTCCGCCGGGTGGATGAACTGCGGCACCTTGCCGCCTTCCGTGACTTGCCACTCAAAGTAGCCGTTAGCAGGCACGATGCACCTTCGCTTGGCGAATGCATTCCGGAAGCTGGCCTTCTCCGCGAGGGTCTCTGACCGCGCGTTGAACATCTTCACGCCGATAGACGGGTCTTTTGCCCAGCCAGGCACCAAGCCCCACTTGGCAAGCTCAGCCTCCCGGCCGTCGGGCCTATTGCGAATGATGATGCCCTGCTGCATTGGCCCAAGATTCCAGTTGGGCGGGAACAGGCGCGCGTCATCGGCGATGGTGGCGATGGCGAAGGCGTCGATGAGTTCTTGCTCGGTGAGGAAGTTCGCGTAGCGGCCGCACATGCCCCCATCGTGACACGCGGCACCGACACATCCCCCTGGAGCGTGAAAATTCACCGCCCAGAGGGACGCGTGGCGCGAGGATCCCTCGTGACGGTGAGGCAGGCCGCGAGGCCGGGTTATCCACAGTTGCCATTGCGGTCATGCCCGGTCTCCACTACCTTCTCCGCATGGGGGTAGACCCGCTGACACGAGTAGAGACACGCGTGCGCGAGGAGATCCGGCGCCGCGGCGTGGATCCCGTCCGTGACGCGGAGGCAATTCGCGCGCTCGTTGACGAGGTGCTCACCGAGTGGGATGACAAGGCGCTTGCTGGCACCGAGACGCCGGTTGCCAATAGGTCCGACGCTGCGCGCACCGTTCTCTCCAATGTGGCAG
>CAYMRO010000256.1:0-2555 GCA_964392875.1 uncultured Demequinaceae bacterium | reverse complement strand
GCTGGCCGATGGGAGCTTTCTCTTGGGGCGTTGCCAACCGTCATGTTGCTTGGAGACCGACCATCGACCCCTAGAGAGCAAGGAGGCCCTCAGCATGAAACTCGCACGCGCACGCATCACCAAGTACAAATCTGTGGTGGACTCCGACTGGTTCACGCTCGAGCAGATCACCTGCCTTGTGGGAAAGAACGAAAGCGGCAAGACAGCCATCCTTGAAGCGCTCGAGAAGTTGAACGCGGCGCGAGGCGAGCGTGCAAACCTCGCCGAGACGGACTTCCCGCGTGTGCTGAGCGACGCCTACTCGGAAGACGAGGTAGCAGTTGAGGCCGTGGGGACCCTCGACGAGAACGAACTAGAAGAGTTGAGGCGACTCGCTGGTGACCCCGCAGCCGTCAAGGGCCGCGAAGTCGCCGTGCAAAAGAACTACGCGAACGAACTCAAGTGGACGATGCCATTCGACTGGATGGCCGCGACTCAGGCACTCCTCGCGAGCGGGTCACTCAGCAAGGAAGACGCCGCGCCTCTCGAGTCGGGCTGCTCAGATCGAGGCGCCGCCCGGAGATCTTGAGCACGTGCTCCACGAGATCTCGCACCTGACCGTCGGTGAGAATCGTGGGCGTGAGCTCGGACACCCCACCCTTCGCGATGAACACTTGCGAGGGCCGGTTGATCCAGATCTCCTCAACCTCGGGGTCGTCCAGGTACTGCTGAAGCGGCCCCAAACCTGCCACATTGGAGAGAACGGTGCGCGCAGCGTCGGACCTATTGGCAACCGGCGTGACGGTGCGAGCAAGCGCCCTGTCATCCCACTCGGCGAGCACAAGGAAGTTGGCGCCGCGCTAGTACGCCCGTGCGCTCGCGGTTGCCGTCAGGGTGATCCCGTTCGCAAACGGCAGGAGTGCGTCGATCCCAAATAGTGGGTGCACCACAGTGCGCACGGTCACGGTTGCGGTGAACCCGTCAGCGGTGTACGCATCGACTACCTCGGTAGGCGGCAGGCCAGCGCGGTCCGCTGCCGCCGCGACGCGCTCCTCTGCGGTGGCTTTCACCGCGGTGGGCGAAAGGACCACCACTGCGCCGTCAATGGGCGCATCAATCTCGCCCGCGTAGTAGCCACCGATGTCGAGGGAGTCGGCTGCGTCGAGCGCCAACTCGTCGGCAACGTGCGTGAGCCGCATGCGCTGCAAATGCACCTGGGTGGCCGCCGAGACCACCAGGATGAGCATGAGCGCGAGCACCGCAAAGCCCAGGGTGAGCAGCATGATGGTGCCGTCATCTCCGGTCTCGCTCCGCAAGCGGAGCCAACGTGCGCGCATCATGGCAGGTAGCCGTCCACGGGCGAGGATCCAGAAGACGAAACGGTGACGTGTGCCTGCGGCAGCACCGCACCGATGAGCGGCAACTCAACATCAATCGTGACCGCCACGGTGACATCGGAACCCGGTGTGAAGCACGGGTCTGCGGTGCACGCGAGGTCCACCGTGGCGTCGGTGGGGTTCACATGAAAGTCGGCCAACGTCGTTGCGAGTGCGGCTGCCGCCCGCTCACGCCCCGCGCGCTCCGCCTCGCGGTATGAGGACCCCTCCTGGAGCGCGTCTACGCCGCCAACCACAGCGGCCCTGCTGACGTCGCGCGACACCGCCTCCGCAGCGAACGCAGCCTCTTGCACCCGGCCCAGCGACAGCACCAGATAGACCACGGGGATCATCAACACAACGGCCAGGAAGACAAACTCAACTACAGCGGAACCGTCGTCGCCGCGCTCGTCCAACCGCCTCCGGATCGTCTCAATCACCGCCCGCCTCCTCAATGGCGTGCGCGGTGACGCTCATCGAACCCGCTCCAAAGAGACCCAGCACCGGAACTGGCGCCGTCAGCGTGACCTCCACCACGTCGCCATCGTCCACGGACTGCGCCGTGGCTGAGATGTCCATCCCGCCCAGCGCCGTCCTCGCCATTTGCAGCGCCCTATCCGCACCGTCGGCCGGTGTGAGGTCAGCGAGTGCGCCAACGTGAGCGCCCTCGGATGCCGAGGACAGCATGATGTTGCGCACGTGGAGCGTGAGCGTGAGTTGAAACAAGCCTGCGGCCAGCACTACGAGCAGCGCGCCAACCAAGACAAAGTCGACAACGGCGCTGCCCGTGTCGTCAGCCGCCCGTGACCGAGTTGATCGCCGAGGTGAAGACATCGCCAAGCGCGGGGCCCGCTAGTGCCCAGATTGCGGCCACAAGGCCTGCCGTCATGAGTGTGATGAGTACCCAACCGGGCACGTCGCCACGGTCGTCTCTGAGAATGGACTCTTTTGTTGTCATGGGTAGTAATCCCCTTCTGCCGCCGGTCTATCCGGTCAGGCGAATCGCAATCAGTCCCGGGTAGATCGCGAAGATGATGGTGACGGGCAGGATCAGAAACACCACGGGGTCTATAGCTGGATAGGGGTACCTTAGGTACATGGAAGCTGCAATCTACTGCCGGATCAGCAACGACTCAGAGGGTCGTGAACTCGGAGTCGGGCGGCAAGAGGAAGATTGCCGCGCCCTCGCGCACCGCCTTG
>CAYMRO010000255.1:0-2601 GCA_964392875.1 uncultured Demequinaceae bacterium | reverse complement strand
CACAGAAGGGCACCGGCCGCGCCCGTCAGGGTTCCACCCGTGCTCCTCAGTTCGCTGGCGGTGGCACCGTCCACGGCCCACAGCCGCGTGACTACTCGCAGCGGACCCCCAAGAAGATGAAGGCCGCTGCGCTCCGCGGTGCCCTCTCTGACCGCGCTCGGGCCGGCCGTGTCCACGTCCTCAAGGGCGTAGTCACCGGCGAGACGCCGTCCACCAAGTCCGCACTCGCCGCTATCTCTGCCCTCACGGCAGGCCGCCGCGCACTCGTGGTGCTCGAGCGTGGCGACGAGACCGCGTGGAAGTCGCTGCGCAACGCAGCGAGCGTCCACGTGCTCGCCGTTGACCAGCTCAACACCTATGACGTGCTCGTGAACGACGACACCGTCTTCACGGCAGGCGCGCTTGAGGCATTCGTCGCTGGCCCCGCAAAGGGCAAGCAGGCGAAGGCCGTAGCGACCGAGTCAGAGGTCGAGGAGGCCTGACATGACGCAGATCAACAAGAACCCCCGCGACATCCTGATCCGACCCATCGTGTCGGAGAAGAGCTACTCGCTGATGGACCACGGCAAGTACACCTTCGAGGTGGACCCCCGTTCGAACAAGACCGAGATCAAGATCGCCGTTGAGCAGATCTTTGGTGTCAAGGTCCTGTCCGTGAACACCATCAACCGCAAGGGCAAGGTCAAGCGGACCCGCTTTGGCATGGGCAAGCGCAAGGACGTCAAGCGCGCCATCGTCACCCTCGGTGCCGGTGAGACCCTGGACATCTTCGGCCAGGTTGGCTAGGTAAGGAATCCTCATGGCTATTCGCAAATACAAGCCGACGACGCCGGGCCGTCGTGGCTCCTCCGTCGCCGACTTCGTGGAGATCACTCGCACGACGCCCGAGAAGTCGCTGACCCGTCCGCTGCCCAAGAAGGGTGGCCGTAACAACACCGGTCGCATCACCACTCGTCACCAGGGTGGCGGTCACAAGCGTGCCTACCGCGTGATCGACTTCCGTCGTCACGACAAGGACGGCGTTCCCGCGACCGTTGCGCACATCGAGTACGACCCCAACCGCACGGCGCGCATCGCCCTCCTGCACTACGCAGATGGTGAGAAGCGCTACATCATCGCGCCCGACAAGCTGGGCCAGGGTGACAAGGTTGAGGCCGGCGCAGGTGCCGACATCAAGCCAGGCAACAACCTGCCGTTGCGCAACATCCCCACCGGTACGGTCATTCACGCCATCGAGCTCAAGCCAGGCGGCGGCGCCAAGATCGCCCGCTCCGCTGGTGCCTCGGTTCGCCTCGTCGCCAAGGATGGCCCCTACGCCCAGCTGCGTATGCCGTCGGGCGAAATCCGCAACGTCGACGCGCGCTGCCGCGCGACCGTGGGCGAGGTTGGCAACGCCGAGCAGTCCAACATCAACTGGGGCAAGGCAGGCCGCATGCGCTGGAAGGGCAAGCGCCCAACCGTTCGCGGTGTTGTCATGAACCCGGTTGACCACCCGCACGGTGGTGGTGAGGGCAAGACGTCCGGTGGTCGCCACCCCGTCAGCCCGTGGGGCAAGCCTGAGGGCCGCACCCGCAAGCAGAACAAGGAAAGCGACAAGCTCATTGTTCGTCGCCGCTCATCCGGCAAGAACAAGCGATAGGGAGCCTGAGATATGCCACGCAGTCTGAAGAAGGGCCCCTTCGTAGACGACCACCTCCAGAAGAAGGTGGATGTCCAGAACGAAGCCGGTACCAAGAACGTCATCAAGACCTGGTCACGTAGGTCGGTCATCACGCCCGACTTCCTTGGCCACACCTTTGCCGTGCACGACGGCCGCAAGCACGTCCCGGTGTTCGTCACCGAGTCGATGGTTGGGCACAAGTTGGGCGAGTTCGCCCCAACGCGCACGTTCAAGGGCCACATCAAGGACGACCGCAAGGGCCGCCGCTAAGGCGCCCGCGCGAGGATAAGAGGAGCAAGATATGGAAGCCAAGGCGCAGACGCGGTATCTCCGCGTGACCGCCCAGAAGGCTCGCCGCGTCGTGAACCTGGTCCGTGGTCAGAACGCTGTTGAAGCCGCCACGTCGCTGAAGTTCCAGCCGCAGGCAGTTGCCGAGCCGGTTCGCAAACTCATTGAGTCTGCGATCGCCAACGCACGCCAGAAGGCCGATGCTGCTGGCGAGCGTTTCGACGAGCGTGAGCTCATCGTCAAGGAGATTTTCGTTGACGAAGGCCCCACGATGAAGCGCATTCAGCCGCGTGCTCAGGGACGTGCGAACCAGATTCTGAAGCGCTCGAGCCACATCACGGTGATCGTTGCGACACCCGCAGTTGTCAAGGAAGGTGCCAAGTAATGGGCCAGAAGGTTAATCCCCACGGCTACCGCCTGGGCATCACCACGGACCACCGGTCGCACTGGTTCGCGGACTCCACCAAGGTGGGCGAGCGTTACCGCGACTACGTGGACGAGGACGTCAAGATCCGTCAGCTCATGGCCAAGGGCCTGGAGCGTGCCGGCGTGTCCAAGGTGGAGATTGAGCGCACCCGCGAGCGTGTGCGTGTTGACCTCCACACCGCGCGTCCCGGCATCGTCATCGGTCGCCGCGGCGCCGAGGCCGACAA
>CAYMRO010000254.1:0-2630 GCA_964392875.1 uncultured Demequinaceae bacterium | reverse complement strand
GCTCATGCGCCCAGCGGGTTGCTCCCGCTGCTCCAACACGGGTTACCGGGGTCGCGTGGCTCTTCACGAAATCATGGTGGTCAACGAGGACATCGAACGGCTCACAGTGAGCAGGGCCTCGTCAGCTGAAATCATGCGCGCTGCGAAGGCCAACGGGATGGAGACACTCATTCAAGATGGTTGGGCCAAGGCTGTTGAGGGCATTACGTCCCTTGAAGAGCTGCTGCGGGTGGCCAAGTGAACACCGTTAGTTTCAGATGTGCCGCGTTTGAGCCGATACCAGAGGTGTCGACATCCCGAACGAGGGGAGCATCCCTATGACGCAATTCATGCCGGAACAGCCGCAGCGCCAGCCTGCTGCGCCTCCGCCAGCAGCGCCAGCGGAGGCGAACGCCGGCTGGGCTCCACAGCCTGGTGCCCCGGCACAGGAGTTCCAGCCGCTCACCGATGCTCCCACCAGGTCTACGACGCAGCCTGCGTTTGCTGCCGCGGCAGCAGCGCGTCCCACGGCAGCACCTGCGGCGCCGGCAGCGGGTCAACCTCCGGCTAGCCCGTCGCGAGAGTTCACCCCTTCCTCGCATCGCGTGGGCATGAGTCAGGCCGCAGAGGCCGGCGATCTAGATATCAACGAGGCGCTTCGTCGCATGGTCAAGCTTGGCGCCTCGGATTTGCATGTCACGGCAGGCGCCCCGCCAACCGTCCGTATGGACGGCCAACTCGCCGCGCTCGAGGGCTATGACCGGCTCATGCCGGAGTCGCTGCAGCGGTCGCTGTACGGCATTCTGACCCAGGCGCAACGAGAGAAGTTCGAGGAAGAACTTGAGTTGGACTTCTCCTACGCCATGGTGGGGGAGTCGCGCTTCCGCGTGAATATGTATCGCCAGCGTGACTCTGTTGGTGCCGCGTTCCGTGTTATTCCCTACGAGATCAAGCCGCTCGAGGCGCTCGGCATCCCCTCGGTGGTCGCGAACTTCGCCGGCCTTGCGCGTGGTCTTGTGCTTGTCACAGGCCCCACCGGTTCTGGAAAGTCCACCACGCTCGCGTCCCTCGTGGACATGGCGAACCGCTCGCGCTCAGCGCACATCATGACGGTGGAAGACCCTATTGAGTTCCTGCACCGCCACAAGCGGGCGCTCGTCAACCAGCGCGAGGTTGGTGCGGACACTAAGTCCTTCCAACGTGCGCTGCGCCACGTGCTGCGGCAGGACCCGGACATCATCCTGATCGGTGAAATGCGTGACCTCGAGACCATTCAGGTGGCTCTGACCGCTGCGGAAACCGGTCACCTCGTCTTTGCCACCCTGCACACGCAGGACGCTGCGCAAACTATCGACCGCGTCATCGACGTGTTCCCTGCAGAGCAGCACGGCCAGATCCGTACCCAGCTCGCCACCGCTATCCAGGGCGTGCTCTGTCAGGCGTTGCTCAAGCGTTCCGACGCACCGGGCCGGGTGGCTGCCGTGGAGGTAATGGTCGCTACGCCCGCCATCCGGAACCTGATCCGTGAGGGCAAAACACACCAGATCTATACGTCGCTCCAAGCCGGCGCTTCGATGGGAATGCAGTCAATGGACCAGCACCTTGCGGAGCTCGTCAAGAAGGGCACCATTTCCTACGAGACTGGCGTAGAGACGTGTCACTCATACGAAGAGTTCAACAGGCTCTGCGGCAGGGCCGGGAGGCAGTAAGACATGGCGACGGCGACAAAGCAGTTCACCTACGCGGCGCGGGACGCCAATGGCAAGACCATTACGGCTCAGATGGATGCGCCGTCCGCCCAAGTGGTAGCAACCCGTCTGCGCGAGCGCGGTCTCACCGCTCTGTCGGTGGAGGACGCCAAGCCCAAGGGTCTCAACATGGAGTTGTCGATCCCCGGGATGGGTGAGTCGATCAAACTCAAGGACATTGCGATCATGTCGCGCCAGCTGGCCACGATGATCAGCGCGGGCCTTTCGCTGCTGCGTGCACTGTCAATTCTCGTGGACCAAACCGAGAACAAGGCGTTGGCCGCGGTGCTCACTGATGTGCGCGGTGACATCGAGACTGGCAGGTCGTTCTCTGCGGGCCTTTCGCGTCACCCCAACGTGTTCCCGCCCATCATGATCAACATGGTCAAGGCCGGCGAGGTGGGCGGTTTTCTTGACGAGGTCCTGGTCTCCATCGCTGACAGCTTTGAGAAGGAAGGGGCGCTGCGCGGCAAGGTGAAATCTGCGATGACGTACCCCGTGGTGGTGTTCGTCATCGCGATTCTGGGCGTGTCCGTCATGCTCATCTTCATCGTTCCTGTCTTCGCCGACATGTTTTCGGGTCTGGGCGGTGAGCTGCCGTTACCCACGAAGATCCTCGTTGGGATGTCTAACATTCTCAAGTATGGTGCACCTATCATCGTGCTGGGAATCATTGTCTTCATGTACTGGTGGCGTAAAAATAAGAACAAGCGCAGCGTGCGTGAAAAGGTAGAGCCGTTCTATCTCAAGGTGCCGGTGTTCGGAGGGTTAGTCCAGAAAATTGCCGTAGCGCGTTTCAGTCGAAACTTTGGCGCGATGGTTTCTTCTGGTGTGCCCATTCTGCAGGCGCTTGACATCGTTGGTCAGGCTTCTGGCAACGTCGTGATCGAAGATGCGACTCGC
>CAYMRO010000253.1:0-2654 GCA_964392875.1 uncultured Demequinaceae bacterium | reverse complement strand
ACATCCACACCGCGCGTCCGGGCATCGTGATCGGCCGCCGAGGCGCCGAGGCCGACCGCATCCGCGGCGACCTCGAGAAGCTCACCGGCAAGCAGGTGCAGCTGAACATCCTCGAGGTCAAGAACGCCGAGTTGGACTCCCAGCTGGTTGCTCAGGGCATCGCGGAGCAGCTCGCCTCGCGCGTTTCGTTCCGCCGTGCCATGCGCAAGGGGATGCAGTCCTCGATGCGCGCTGGTGCCAAGGGCATCCGGGTGCAGTGCTCGGGCCGTCTGGGCGGCGCGGAAATGTCGCGCTCGGAGTTCTACCGCGAAGGTCGTGTGCCGTTGCACACGCTGCGCGCCAACATCGACTATGGCTTCTTCGAGGCAAAGACCACGTTCGGCATCATCGGTGTCAAGGTGTGGATCTACAAGGGCGACATGACGGAGAAGGAGTGGGCTGCTGAGCAGGCCAAGGCTCCTCGTGCACCACAGCGTGGCCGCGATGCCCGCGGTGGCGACCGTGGTGGCGACCGTGGTGGCGCTCGTGGCTCGGCTCCTCGCCGTGACTCCGGTCCCCGATCCGATGCCCCCGTTGCCGACGCGCCTGCCGCTGACGCCGCTGCCGCCAACGCCCCCGTGGCCGAGGCTGGGAAGGAAGGCTAGAGATGCTTATTCCCCGTAGAGTCAAGCACCGCAAGCAGCACCACCCGGGACGCTCGGGCGCTGCCACCGGTGGCACGCAAGTGGCATTCGGCGACTTCGGCATCCAGGCTCTTGAGCCCGCGTATGTTACGAACCGCCAGATCGAGGCCGCTCGTATTGCCATGACCCGTCACATCAAGCGTGGTGGAAAGGTGTGGATCACCATCTACCCCGACCGCCCCTTGACCAAGAAGCCTGCCGAGGTCCGCATGGGCTCCGGTAAGGGTTCGCCTGAGTGGTGGATCGCCAACGTCAAGCCCGGACGCGTTCTGTTCGAGCTCGCTGGTGTTCCCGAGGAGTTGGCCCGTGAGGCCATGAGCCGCGCTCAGCACAAGCTGCCCATGAAGACCCGTTTTGTGACCCGTGAGGGTGGTGACATCTAATGGCTATCGGTACCAAAGAACTGCTTCCCGCCGAGCTGGACGCCATGGGGGACGAGCGACTCCTCGAGGAGCTCAAGAAGTCAAAGGAAGAGCTATTCAACCTGCGCTTCCAGTCCGCCACGGGCCAGCTGGAGAACCACGGCCGTCTCAAGGCGGTCAAGCGCGACATCGCTCGCATCTACACGATTCTGCGCGAGCGTGAGCTCGGCATCAGGACCGCGCCGAGCGCGAAGGCCGAGTAAGGAATACACATGGCTACCAAGAAGCACACGACGGCGACCGCCGAACACCGCGCGCAGCGCAAGGTTCGTCGCGGCTACGTGACGTCAGACAAGATGGACAAGACCATCACCGTAGAGATCGAGGACCGCGTTAAGCACCCTCTCTACGGCAAGGTCATGCGCCGTACGTCCAAGATCAAGGCACACGACGAAGCCAACGCCGCCGGCATTGGTGACCTTGTCGTGGTGATGGAGACCCGCCCGCTGTCCGCGTCCAAGCGGTGGCGTTTGGTCGAAATCGCCGAAAAGGCTAAGTAGAAGGTTCGACCAGGCTCGCTGCTAGCGCGGCGAGAACCAGACGACAGGAGACACAGACATGATTCAGCAGGAGTCGCGACTTCGCGTTGCCGACAACACGGGTGCCAAGGAGATTCTCTGCATCCGTGTGCTCGGCGGCTCGCACCGTCGCTACGCCGGGATCGGCGACACCATTGTCGCCACCGTCAAGGACGCCATCCCCGGTGGCAACGTCAAGAAGGGCGAGGTCGTCAAGGCCGTCGTCGTTCGCACCACCAAGGAGCGCCGTCGTCCCGACGGTTCCTACATCCGCTTTGATGAGAACGCTGCGGTGATCCTCAAGAACACTGATGGTGACCCTCGTGGCACCCGCATCTTTGGCCCCGTGGGCCGTGAGCTGCGCGACAAGAAGTTCATGAAGATCATCTCGCTGGCACCGGAGGTGATCTAGTCACATGGCGAAGATCAAGAAGGGCGACCTCGTTGTCGTCATCGCAGGCCGTGACCGCGGTCAGCAGGGCCGCGTGCTCGAGGTGCTCAAGGACTCCGAGCGAGTGATCGTCGAGGGTGTGCAACGCGTTACCAAGCACGTTAAGCCTGGGACTCGCCGCGACAACCAGTCTGGCGGCATCATCCACATCGAGGCTCCCATCCACATCTCAAACGTGATGCTGGTTGACCCCGAGACCAAGAAGGGCACCCGCGTTGGGTACCGCACTGAGCAGGTCGAGCGAGACGGACGCACGCGCACACAGCGCGTTCGCGTCGCCAAGCGCTCGGGTAAGGACGTCTGATGGCTGCCGCTACTGACACCAAGAACACGGCTGACCAGCCACGCCTCAAGGCGCGTTACCGCGCCGAGATCGCGCCGGCTCTCGTCGAGGAGTTCAGCCACGCCAACGTCAACCAGGTTGCCGGTCTCTCGAAGATCGTTGTCAACATGGGTGTTGGCGAGGCCGCTCGTGACTCCAAGCTCATCACCGGCGCCATCGCGGATCTGACCGCGATCACCGGTCAGAAGCCGCAGGTCACCAAGGCCCGCAAGTCCATCGCGCAGTTCAAGCTGCGTG